>JAPPOW010000134.1:0-3564 GCA_028817775.1 Candidatus Melainabacteria bacterium
ACCATGATATTGATTATTGTTGTGGCGGCAAGAAACAACTCAAAGAAGCAGTAAGCAATTCAGATATTTCATTAAATGAAATCACAAAATTATTAGAAGAGCAGCTAGCCAAAAATGATTTTGAACACAAAGATCCTCAATTCACAGATTCATTTCAAAGCATTATTGAACACTTAGTCCTTGAGTATCATGAACCGACCAAAGCTTTACTTGAACAAGTAATTCAACAAAGTCAGAAAGTTGCCAAGGTTCATGGTCACAAAGATGAGAGACTGATCAAATTATCAGAAAAGATTCTTGAAATCGCAAATGAATTAATGCCACATATGGAGAAAGAAGAAAAAGTATTGTTTCCATATTTATTGCAATTAGATCAAGCAGAGTCTATACCTGAGATGCATTGTGGCACTGTGCGCAACCCAATCATGGTAATGGAGAGAGAGCATGACCTGGCTGGGCATTTATTAGCACAAGCAAAGGACTTAGCGAATAATTTTATCGCAGCAGAAGGAGCATGCAATACTCATCAAGTCTTGCTCAAGAACCTCAAAACCTTAGTTAAAGAAACTCATAAGCATATCCATATTGAGAACAATATTTTATTCCCTAAGACTATTGACTGGCTAGTTAGGCACAACTAGAGTCCAATACCAGGACTCAGACTCTCTGGTAGCTTAAGCTCCTTGGATTCAATTGAACTTACTGGATAAGCGCAGTAGTCAGCAGCGTAGTAGGCGCTTGGTCTATGATTACCACTTAATCCAATGCCGCCAAATGGTGCAGCAGAACTAGCACCAGTAATTTGATTATTCCAATTAACTAAGCCTGCTCTAATTCTTTGATGGAAGTCATCATAGAGTTCTTGACTATCACTTAGTAAGCCTGAGCTCAAACCATACTCAGTTGCATTCGCTCTCTCTATCGCCGCATCCCAATCTTTAACCCAATAAACTTTCAAGAGTGGTCCAAAATTTTCTTCATCAGCGACATCCAAACCAGTGACATCAATGATGCCAGGCGACACAAAAGCCCCACCTATCTGCTTCATCTCCAGTAAAGCTTTAGCGCCCTTATCCAGTAGTGACTTTTGCGCGGCTAATAAATTTTGCGCTTGCTGCTCTGAAATCACGGGACCCATAAAGTTATCCTTATCAAGTGGGTCACCAATCTTGATCTTAGAACTGAGTTCAACGAAGCGGTCCAAGATTTTACGGTTCTGCTCACTCTCCACCATGATCAATCGCCGCGCGCAAGTACAGCGTTGCCCAGCGGTAATAAAGGCTGATTGAATCATTAAGTAAGCAGCTGCATCAATATCACTAGCCTCATGCACCAGCAGTGGATTATTGCCACCAAGCTCAAGCGCTAGAATCTTGCCTGGATGCCCGGCATAATTCTCGTGTAAAATTTTACCTGTGCGCGAACTGCCCGTAAAAAATATGCCATCAAGCTCTGGATGAGCTGCAAGTAATTTGCCTGTCTCAACTTTGCCCTGCACCATAGTCATCACCCCATCTGGCAAATTCACTTGCTGCCAGAGATCCATAATCGCTTCACTTATATAAGGAGTCAGCTCACTAGGTTTAAAAACTAAAGTATTACCAGCCAAGAGTGCTGGCATGATATGTCCATGTGGAGTATGAATTGGAAAATTATAGGGACCAAAAACTCCAATCACTCCATGTGGTTTGTGTCTGACCAAACTTGCTTTGTGCTCGCGAGTACCTGTACGTTCCTCGTAAGCTCTAAGAGAAATTTTTAATTTAGCGACCGGGCTCTTGACTTCCTGCTCAGCTTCCCAAAGAGCCTTACCGACATCTTGAGTCAAGATCTTAGCTAGCCTCTCTTGGTTCTCTTCGACCAAAGCTGCAAATTTCTCTAAATAGCTTGCACGCTGATCTAAGTTCAGTGCTGACCAAGCAGGAAAAGCCTTGCGCGCGCCATTCACTGCAGTATCAATTTCAGCTTGACCGGCTTCTTGCCCCTGCCAAATCTCCTTGCCTGTTGCTGGATTTATAGAATTAAATTGAGACATTGCTTAAGTTTAACAAGCATAAAATAAAAATAACCATACCGGCTAAACATAAGTGACCTGTGTTAGAATTCACAAAATATGGCAACAGATATTAAATTTGACCTAGGAATTAATTTGACTGAGATAGCTGATAAAGCTAGAGCTAATTTAGATCAACTTGATGCAATCACCCTTCCTCAAGTTGAAGGTGATATAGACCTAGCTATCGGAACTTCATATTGCAAGACTCAACTTGAATTAACAATGGCAAGACTCCATGGTGCTGCAAGGGATGGAAGTTTAGAAAAAGCTGAACTCTCCGGTCTCCTCACCTGGCTTGCCTACGCTATAAGCACTGTACTTTCTCCAAACTTGGTGAGAGAAGCCCAAGCCGCCGATGAATACAGACCAATTCTTAATAACTTAGTCCAACTTAGAGATGGGGTACTGAATTTTTCGACTATGGCTAAAGAGATGGGGGTTGCTGCGTTTAGTGATCTACTTGATCCTCTAAGTCGAATGGCAACCGGCACTGGTGCAAAACTTAGCTTGCTCAATGGAGCTGAGAAACAATCTTTTATGCATTTATTGCTCCATGCGACAAGTCAATTTGCAGCTGATATTGTAGATTTTGTATCTCAATTCGCTGCCAGTGATTAATGATATTTAAATAATAGCAATATATATTAACTAGAGACTCTTATTGTACAATAGGGGCATGTTATTAGAACGAACGATAGACAGAGAGCTAGACCTTGAGCCAAGCAGAAATACTTCAGCTAGTCATGGGGATTACAAAATACCAGTACTAGCACTATTTAAAAAAGTTCTTCTACCTATTTTCAGTAGAGATCAAATAACGTCAATTCACCAGAGCCTTGTTGAGCCTAGTGGAGGGCTAGACAAGCCAAGTGATTTTTCAGCACAAGATGCCTTAGCAACGATGAGCCAAAATACTTTCGACCCAAATGGAGCGAAGCTTGATCTATTACTAATACTGAAAAATTTCCTTGCCAAGTTTAGCCCCAAGGGCTTAAAAGCTCTTTTGAAAGAACACCAATACGCTGGTGACCTACTTGAAGTTCCACTCAAGCAACCGGGTGCTTGGGCTAAAGCTTGTTCTGTCGATCACTTAGTAGAGCATACCCACGATGAAGGGGGCTCTTGGTTCTATAGATTCTACGAGAATACTTTAAGTGAGAGGGATGATATTACAAATGATAGTGTATTTTTGATCAGTCTGCAAAATCTTAGACAACTTGTCAATGCTGCCAAGTCCAATAATGAGTCTTACTCCAAGCGTGCATTACTGGGGCTTGTTGCTAGTTTTGATGATCACTTCAACCCGGCAGCTAACGAAGAAGATTTTGAATCTGCAAACTCTAGTCCAAACCCAAGAGCAATAGAGGCACTAAGTGATGTAATTGAAAATGGTGTCAAAGATCGAAGCTACCAAAAATTAGTTAGCGCAAGCAGCCTGGGCAGCTTAGGGGCAAGGGCAGAACTCTTCTTAGCAATGTTTAAGAAGTACCATAATGAGCTTGATAAAT
>JAPPOW010000134.1:3574-10490 GCA_028817775.1 Candidatus Melainabacteria bacterium
GGCCTATAACATCATAGTCAATATCACACCAGATCAACAGGTTTGCGGCATTAGAAATTCTGATGATATGGCTAAGGTACTCGCTGCCTAGTAGACTCCTAGGCAAAACGAATCCGCTCACCAGCCTGAAGCTCTAGGAGTTCAGCCTCAGCCCCGCTGGAAAGTCCAGTAATAGGAATTACTCGAAAATCTAATTTAGAATTTGAAACCAAATTAGCCTCTATCTCATCTCCCAATTTAGCCAGTTTAGAATCTTTGATAGTTTTGATCTCCTGAACCTTAGCCTGCACCCGAGGACCAGCATCAAAAATATCTACATGCCCGTCCTTAGTGAAGCCTTGTGATTCTAGGAATTTAAGAGCTGGGGCAGTCTTGTCGTGGACTTTAGCAATTGCTTCAATCACTTCATCTCTAAGCAGTGGGATATAGATTGGATACTGCGGCATTAGATCAGCAATAAAACCCTTGTCCTTGGAACTTAAGTAGTCAGCTTGATCAAAGTCCATGTCAAAGAAGTGCCGCACAGTGCCCTCCCAAAATGGTGACCTGCCCGCTTCATCAATATAGCCGCGCATCTCAGCAATAATAGTATCAGTGAAACGTTCAGGGAAATCTGCCATAAACAAAAACCTAGCTGCACTCAAATACTTACCAAGCCCCTTGCTACGATAAGCCGGCGCTACAAAAAGTGAACTTATAATAGAAGGACCTTTGTGATCTTTGACCAATTTCAAGTAAGGCACTTCTTTATCTACCTTTAGTGATTCTGACGAGTGCCTAGCCAAACAAATCTCATAAGAATAAGAAGGGTCAAAACCACCGACTCTAGCTCTGATTGCCGCAATACCAATAATCTTGCCATCAAGCTCCATCACAAAACGATAAGCTTCGTTGCCTGGTTCAGTCGGCTCTATCTTGAAACTATTAATAGACTCTTGAATCTTGCTTTTTAGCATGGCTTTATCAGCTGGCAAGCTAGTCATACCAGGACCAGTCTCAAGGGCAAGCTCATAAACACCATCAAGATCAGCTTCTTTAACTGGCCGTATCAAACAATTCTCTATCTTCTCTTTGGGCATGGTGGTTGATAGTGGCGATCAAGTTATAAGCTGGGAATAATAATTGCTGCTTATAATCTTGCTCAGGATTAAAGCTCTGATACGCCTCTAATACCTTATTATACTTGAGTTCTATTTCTTGGTGATCAGCTTCTAGTCTCTGGCGTAATTCTAGCTCCAAGCTCGGAAACAATTCTTGCTCCTCTTCTTTGAAGTGCTCGTCAAGCAGCCAGCGTATATAGTCAAGCATCTCACTAGCGACCTTGAGTAAGTGCTCGTCATCCCGCTCATTTTTGACTTTAGTCAATTGGTGCAATAACTTATCCAGGCGAGCATAAATTTGCTCGTGTTCTTTTTTAACTTTAGTCAAAAAATCCTTCATGACCTATAATTATAACCAGCTGTCATCCTGAGGAACAGCGAAGCTGTGACGTCAGGATCCCCCAGGTTCCACAATGAGATCCTGACGCCCGCAGGGCTCAGGATGACACGAAGTAAATGAAATACTATGAACTCAATTTAGACGGTCTTGTTGGTCCCACCCACCTGTTTTCTGGTTTGAGCTATGGTAATGTCGCTTCTGAGACTCACAGGGGTGCAGTATCTCATCCGCGAGCTGCAGCCTTGCAAGGACTTGAGAAAATGAAATTTCTAGCTGATCTTGGCATCAAACAAGCAGTAATGCCAGCTCAGCCTCGTCCTGACCTGCAAGCCCTGAGAGCTCAAGCTTTTCAAGGTTCAGATCAGGAAATTTTGCAGCAAGCTTATGAACAAAACTTTGAACTATTTTGTTCAGTTTGCAGTTCTTCTTTCATGTGGACTGCTAATGCAGCTACTGTAAGTTCAAGCCTTGAAGCTGAAGCTCTAATTTTCACTCCAGCCAACTTAAGTTCAAAATTTCACCGTTCGATTGAAGCCCAATACACTGCAGCAAAACTCAAAGAAATTTTCCCTCAAGCCAAGCATCATGCCACACTAAATCCAGAACTTAGAGATGAGGGCGCAGCTAATCACACTAGGTTAGCGCCAGCTCACTCTAAACCCGGAATTGATTTCTTTGTTTATGGCTATTCAATAAATGAAAAACTAGCAGAGCCCCAGAACTTTCCAGCTCGTCAAGCAAAGGAAGCAAGCCAAACTATCATCACTAATCATGGCTTAGACTCCAATCGAGTAGTACTAGCACAGCAATCTACCAAGGCAATTGACGCTGGTGTTTTTCACAATGATGTCATCTCCACTGGTAACTCTAATCTATTGCTATATCATGAGTTTAGTTTTGAAAATCAAACTCAAGTGCTTGAAGAATTGCATCACAAATACAAACAAACAGCAGGGAAAGAATTAATCAGCATTGAAGTAAAAAATGATGAAGTCAGTTTAGAACAAGCGGTCAAGAGCTATCTCTTTAATTCACAAATCATCAGCTTGCCAGCGGGAGGCATGCTCTTACTTGCAGCAATTGAGTGTCAAGGAGACCCTCAAGTCAAAGCCTATATCGACAAACTAATCTCAAGTCCAGCCAACCCAATCACTCAGGTTAAATATTTTAATTTAAGAGAGAGCATGCACAATGGTGGCGGACCAGCTTGTCTTAGACTTAGAGTAGTAATGAGTGAGGCTGAGCTTAATCTAATGAATCAGAGCTACTTACTCACTGACGAACTATATGAAAGCTTGAAATCACAAATAAAACAAAATTACCCTGAAGAATTAAGCCCAGGAGATATTATTGAACCCGGATTCCTGGACAAAATCAGGAAACAATCCCAGATTAGTCCATTTTAAAATGATCAAAAAAATCACGAGCCTAATATTCACACTAATAAAGTACTACTTAGTAATTACAGCGACCCTGATTTGTATACTTACAGTTGGACTGCCACTGCTTGAGAATTTAAATATAGACAGCCAATGGTTTTATGAACTGATGTCCCGTTCTTGTCATCAAGGCCTAGACAGGACTTTTGTGATCGGCACTAGCCCTATAGCTTTATGCTCACGTTGCCTGGGGATTTACCTTGGTACTGTGATTGGATTTTTCTTAATCAGAACAATTAGCTTTCAATGGACCCAACTATGTTTAGCTTTAGGCTTAATATTAATAGGATTGATCGAGAAATATCTAGAACTTGCAGGCTTTTTTGCTTACAACCGATTACTTGCGCTAATTGGGGGCATATTATTGGGGTTGGGTTTAATCTACCTAGTTAGCTTAATCTCCAATATCGATCGATCGAAGGAGAAATTTTAATATGAGACACATAGTTTTGGCCCTAGCTATTGTATTAGTACAATTGCAACCGGCATTTGCAAATGAAACAACTTGGAAAGATTTCTATCTTAAGCATAGAGACAACTTTACTGTGGATTACAAATACTCAACAGGTGATTTACTTGCTTTGGGTTCTGGATCCAACAAACTTCCATCTGGCACCCCAGTAAGAATCAGACTGACTTCTAGTGTTAATTCTGATGATGCCATGGTAGGCACACAAGTAAGCTTCAAAGTCGTAGACGACGTAACTTTAAGCAACGCTACCGTTATCAGAGGTGGCACACCTGGTACTGCTGAAGTCACGGCTGTAGATGAAAATGGCATACTTGGAGAAGCCGGCAAAATCGTTGTAAGCAACTTTGAAGTCAAAAGCGTGAATGGGACTTTAATTCCACTCAAAGGAACAATCAGTAGCAAAGGTAAAAAGAAAACAAGCTTAGCTATCACACTTGGTGTTGTTTTCTGCTGGCCTTTTCTTTTCATGAAAGGTAAAGATGCTGAACTTGGTGCTGGAATGGAAAGAACAGTCTACACCTCTGTTGACTACAATTTCTAATCATAAAATTCAGGATTTAAATTTAAAAAGGTCACCTCTATTTGGAAGTGGCCTTTTTATTAAATTCGTGCCAGACAAGCTCTTTGATTTCCTCATAAAGTCCATAGTAGTGACCAAAAGTCCTATTACCAACCGCAGGGTCAAATTCCAATTTCTCTTGAAAAGCGTCTCCATTTAAAAAACACTTTGCTTCGTATTCAACAAGTAGAGCATAAGGTGCAAGCTTCCGAACCTTGGCGCCATAAACTTTCTTGACGTAATCTTGCTCTGATTCTTCCAAATACATTGTTTTTTGTGTCGAAGGCTTACACACTAAGTTTCTACGCTCATCTAAAATACTATGTCTTGCAGGCATACGAGGAGCGGCGCTATCATCCCGAACAGGGTCAGGCAAAAACAGAATGGAGATATTTCCAGTATTGTCCCATGGCAAAGCATGTACTAAACTAGAACGATCTCTATTAAGTTTTTCTTTTAACTTCGTGAGGTCTTTACCTTTAAGTTTTGCTTTCTGAAGCTTCTTCTCAAGTTTTGCAATTGATTTATTTGCCCTTGTGTTTGCTAAAGCTAATTTTGCTTTACGATACTCTGGAGTAATGTATATCTTAGTAGAATCAAAATGGACATAAGTCATATATCGTAGATCTACACCACTACCAGCTTTATATTTAACCTGATGCGGATCCTTACCAAGCTCTGACATCAGCCATATGTCCCGCTTTGCACAACTTGGCAACATAAGCGATAGACAAAACAAAAAAACAAAAATTTTCTTCATGTTAAGATTATAACTTGAGTATGAAAAGTTATATAAAGATCCTGGCAATACTTGTACTTGCAGTCTTTGGCTCTTGGTCATCTGCACTTGCAGAGATCAAGCCTCCAAACCCTCTCTGGCAGAAAGTAAGAGTACAAAAAGACGCTCATCAAGTTAAATTCATTGCAGGTGATGAAGATGATGGCTCGTTTTATGTATCTGTTCCTTATAACGTACCAACTAATTTTGATTCCTACAAACTCTATATTACTCCCCAATACAGATCTCAAAAACTTGCTGTAGCCAACCGCAGAATTAACAAGAAAATCAATAAGCTCGAAGCCAAAATCAAAAAAAATAAATCCAAGAAAAAAGATACAGCAAAGTTGGAAAAGAAACTTGTAGAGCGAAAGCAAGATCTATACCAACCACCTAGCTGGGACCAAAGCAATGATCTGACAATTTTACATTTTGCAAGGAAGTCAGGCTTTGGCTACCTGCCAGGTAAACCTGTTCGGCACTTACTTCTAACTAACAAAGATAAGCTAGTTTGTGTGCCAAAAGAAATCAAATCATTTAAGCTAAGCAAAGATGATAGACATTACCTCATTATGGTTTATGGTACCTATCCTCACAAGAAAACAAATGATGCCTTTATTGCAAGATACAAGCCCGAATGTATCATTTCCCAGAACGCCTTCAAAGAAGTCCTCAAGTTTAACTCTGTAAGCTATGATCAAGACTTCTTCCAAAGCTATGGTGTCTCAAAATATACTAAAGCTGCGATTAGAGAAGATCTCAAAAATTAAACAGACCAAAGAATTACAACTCAATAGAGTTCTTGGTTGATATTTCCAAGTCATTCTCTCACTAAAATCAGCTCAAAACCCTAAAGAATCAGGGGTATATTACTGATATGTTGAGCTATTCGGCCAAAATCTTCTTATTCAGCCTAATCTTTTTGGCAAACGCCAACCATTCTTTTGCTCATGCCAGTAAAAATATTTTTAAGACTATCAAACACAACCCCAATGCTACAAAAGTTCATGGCTCAGGCTTAATCAAACTGGTCTTTGTCGATGCTGCAATTGATGATGTGGCCGAACCGATAATTTACAAACTAGAATCCAAAGGCACAATTAAACCTGTTCAGTTCAAATCAGGCTTAAAGAAGCCACAGGAAAATACTTTCATTAAGTACTCAGGCTATGAACTGAATAACAAAGTTTATATCAATGATTACAAAACCGATAACAAAAAATTTGCAATCCTTGAAGAATCAACAGTTAATGATGTTACCGGAACTCACAAGTTACTAGTAGTCAAAGTGAGTGATGGGACCAAGGACAGTCCCACTTATGGGTACAGCGATAATGAGCTACGTGAGTTCTATTCAACTGGCTCAAACAATATGGTTGATTTTTACAAAGAAGCCTCTAGCAACAACCTAAACCTTGAAGTTGAATATTATGACCCAATACTTACAGTCAACAACTTATGTCTGGCTAGTGAAGATAGCCCTATGGACAATGATGAGTATCTCAATGCTATTACAAGACTCGAGGAAGACTATGGAAGCTTAGCTGATGTCTCATTTGTCTCATTTGTAGTTCCGGACAATCAAACTTGCTTAGCTTCTGGCTTATTAGGAGTTGCAACTTTAGGTAAAGAAAGTTTCACATTAAGCAATGGCAACAAACTACTTTCAGCTAACTTTATTAATAGTGACCACGTCAACGTTAGTAGTGAAAATGAATATGGCTTAGATATTCGCTATGCCGTATTCCATGAACTAGGTCACAATCTTGGCATGCACCATGACAACGCTCATGTCTGCGGGGAGGAGATTCTCAGTTCACCATGCTATAGCTTAGAATATGGCGGTAGTCACAGCATCATGGGCTTCTCACCAAGCTATGCTCACCCCAACACCACTTACAAAGAAAAAATGGGTTGGTTAAGCTCATCAGAGATACAAAGCTTGAGTGGAACTAGTTTTGTAGAAGAAGTTGACCTATATCCAGTTTCTAGTGGTGGTACTGGCACAAAGCTTATCAAAGTAGATAGAGGGGATGGTATCTTCTACAATATGGAATACCGGGAAGCTGTTGGTTATGATGGCAAGATTTTGCCTACCAGAACTTATAACAATGGTGGCTTTTTGGTTTACTATGAAGATCCATCTATTACCAATACTATCTTAATGGATTCAAAATTCAAAGATAGAAGACGTTATATGGATTTTCTTTTGGGTGACAGATACATAG
>JAPPOW010000020.1 GCA_028817775.1 Candidatus Melainabacteria bacterium
GAGAAGTACACAATGATGGAGCAAAAATTTATAATCCAAATCAGTATAGAGACCTATCATTTGAGCCAAAATACATTGAACAGCTCCCAGCCGAGATCAAAACAACCATTAATGAACTCGAAGAATTACAAACAAAAATCATAAACATCCCTACTTATATTTCTGCTACTGCTACTATCGAACGCCTCTTTTACTATGATTTACAAATTACTGACAAAAAGATTGAAATTACTAAGTCTAAATTCAAAAAAGAACAAGACAACAAGAATTGGTGGGGCACAACCTTAATCATGAGCTCGACTTATAGAACTTTTGCAGTGCCTGTTATTGTAGTTTCACTAAGCTTGAGCCACTTTATGAGCTCAGATCAATGGAAACTATTATGCAAATTCTTCCTTATACCTGGTTTTATAGTGTTAGTAAGCTATGTTTTGTTTGTACTTCCATTCCAATGGACCCGCTTGATTGCAAAACTAAGATCAAAGTCAGACGAACTCTTTGTCGATCTATTACTAAACATTCTAGGCTAAAGAATCAGCCAATTCAAAAATATAAGCCAAAGTCCTTTGAATTAATTTGATGCGTCCAGACCAAGAACCGCCACCCTTGGCTTCACCATGAATACGTTTATTGAAATAAACCGGGATAGTAATTAACTTGCAGTTACGGTAAGCGTGATAGAGCGCATAGAGATCTAAGGAGAAATCTTTAGGAGCGCCTTCTTTCATATAGAGATCATAGAATTTTCGACTGAATAATTTTGGTTGGGCATTAATCTCCTCAAGCGGCGTCTTGAGCACAATTGAAGCCAATACCTGCATACCCCAACTAAAAAATGCTTCGAGCAATTTACGCTCCTTGCGGGCACCTTTGACAAAGCACATTTCATCATTAGTTGCTTGGTATTGCTTGTAAGCAGTAAGCACGTCAGCTGGGTCAGTCTGCATATCAGCATGAGTCCAAGCAAGAACTTTGCCGTTTGCATGCTCTAAGCCAAACAAGATACCGTGACCATAGCCTTGGTTCTCCTCGACTCGCACTACTGTCATACGACTGTCATCCTGAGCCTGCAAGACGTCAGGATCTCCCAGGTTCCGCGATGAGATCCTGACGTCGCTCCGCTCCTCAGGATGACAGTTGGGCAGCTCTTGCTTGAAGACTTCAGCAGAGTTGTCTGTAGAACCATTGTCTACCAAAATCACTTCTAGTCCAGGGTTAGCATCAAGTAATTTACTAAACTCAGCGATAATCAGCGGGATATTACCAGCTTCGTTATAACAAGGTACAACTATTGATAAATCTGCAGACATTAGCTCGTTTGCTCCAATGAGGTCCTGATCCTGACGCATTCGCTCAGGACAAGCTTCCTCAGGATGACACGCCTCCTCGCAATGACAGTCGATCAAAATACTGCTGCCAGTATTCAAAGCTACGATAGTCCTTCGGTGTGCCCCAACAAATATAGTAATCAATCTCAAAGACACCGACTTTCTTGCCCATAGCAACAAGGTTATTAAAGCATTCATCCACATAAAATTCATTATTAATGCGGGTATCCTTAGCAATCATATCCTCAGCTGCAGCCACGAAATCAGAACCTTGCTTAAACCAGAAGCTACCAACTATAGCGTGATCATTCATTGGGCTATCTGAGATAGCTTTCTTGACTGAGACTCCAGTAACATCAGTGCCCTCAGTTCTGACCCAACCATACTGCTCTGGCTTAGCCACCACACACTGGTTATTACGGAAACTAAAAATCAAAGCATCATATTGTGACTTGGCTTGCTCGAACTTGCCCTGGTCATAGATCATGCCATTGTCACTCGCTCCAATACAAAGCTCTTCATCATTATTGATCAAATCCTTAGCTAGCAGGCAAGTACTCGCTTGTCCTTCTGTTAATTTATCAACAGTAATTATTTGAGCGTTGGGATAGTATTGCTTGAGCTTCTCATCAATTTGGTAGTCATTAATATGAAAGTCTCGACAGATGAAGACTTCTGTATCACCCTGAGGCAGAGCTTCCATAGCTTGGACCACCATTGGCAAACCTGATATCGGCAATAATGGCTTAGGCGTCTCGAAGCCCTCTTGCGTGAACCTTGAGCCGGCACCAGCCATGGGAATTAATCTGATCATTTAGCTAACTCCTTAGTCTTGAAGTTCTGGAAAATCCCAGCCCAATATAAATACTCCTCAAAATCTTCTGGCGTGCCCCATTGGCAAAAATGTGGCACTTTGTCATAGACCAAAGTCTTGAGTTTATTTTCCAGCAAGAGCTCATAGACCATGCTGACATAATATTCGCCATTGAGAGCCATCTCCCTATCCATCAATTCTTGAAAATACTTCTTGACATCAGAGCCGCGCTTGAAATAGTAAGTACCACCAGAGTGATGCGACTCAAACTTATTCTCAGTGAATGAAAACTTCTCTCTAATCTCAGTCAAATAATTATCGGCATCTACTTTGCAACCTGCATAAAGATTTTTTTCAGGCAGTAGATGAGGATGAAAACCAGTGTAACAAGGGATCGCACCATCACAGCCAGTCTCCTTAACGGTACGCTTGAAATCTTGGTAATCCCAATCTTGAAAGAAGTCACAATAGTTCACTATCACCTGCTCATCATCCTCAATCAGATCAAAGATCTTTGAGACAGCGTAGACGGGACCAAGTTTATGTCCCTCGATCTCCACGATCTGGCATTGAGGGGCAATGCGCTCAAGCGTAGGTTTAAGCTCAGGAATATCAGCAGCAGCATCCTTACGGCAAATAAACACAAAATCTGTCTCACCGGGAAACAATTCAACTACCCACTCAATAATAGGCTTGCCATGAACTTTAATTAAAGGTTTGAGATCTTTGTAACCAGCTTCAACAAATCGCTTACCAAGTCCAGTCATAGGAATGACTATCTTCATTGCCCAATCACCTTCTTTCTATGTTTCTCGCTGTCCATGCCATCTATATGCTGACTGTCATCAGCCGAGATATAGTTTAACTCTAAATCATTGGCTTGGATCTGCTGCATGATATAGAAGAGCGCCACCAAAGTCTCCTCTATCGCCAAAGCCTCACGCTCATTGGTTTTGTAACGGACCGTATATGACTTAAGATCGATATTAATTTTGTTCTCAAGCTTATTAGAGAAGGCTATATTGTTCTGTAAGTAAACCCTCTGATCTGGAAACAAAACCCTGGAGAAAAATTCGTAGCTCAAATCATCAGCGTGCTTCCTTAATTGCTTGCTCAAGAACTCTGACTCACTACGCAATGCCCCGCCCTCGTATTGAAGCTTAGCTTCAGGGAAATCCTTCAAAGCAAAATGATCTTTGATTTGTCTATTAACCTTGGCATGCAATTCAAGCGCTTCAGTCGCATCATCAGCACTAATCACCAAACCATGGTTTTGCAAAAATAAAACTTTAGCACCCTTGGCTTGTTCAGAAATCAAATGCGAGAGCTGGTAACCTGGCGCGCGGTAAGCAATAAAACAAGCTTCTGGGAATAATTCTCTCACTAAGTCTTGAGCCTTAGTTGAGCAATTAATAACATTGGCATAAGCTGAATGACAATGAATCACCACTTGTCCGAGAACAGCATGGAGACCTGTTTCCATAGAGGCGCGGGCTTCAGTGAGAGTAGCTGCTGACGCAGCTTCGTTATAATCCTTGTCACTAGCTGCTGAGTTTTCAGCCAAGAACTTTACTAGATCTTGATGATGCACAATAGCATAAGCTTGATCAGTACTTAGATCAGAAAGTAAGAAACCAGAAGCTTTGACTGCCATCAATTCTTCATTAAGTTTGATAGAAGTATTGCCACCGCCGCCTTGCACAAAATCTTGACCAGCACCGATTTGATTAGAGATAGTTTCTAGATCCTTGAGTTTGCTTAAGTGTTCGCGCTTATTAAACATGCTTGGCTATCTCAAACTCCATTTTTTTGAAGATTGCGTATGCTGCAAACAATTGTAATAAACCTTTGTCATCAGCTTCCCAGATTGGTTCAGCTAGAGTGATATCCTCAAGCTCCGGTAATAAATCATAGGCAATCTCTTCAATTTGATACTTACTAATACTGCCTTCAAAGCGCAAGAACTGCTTATCCTCTTCGTAATAGTGTTCTAGACTGAGTTTCTCAATAGCTTCAAGCTGGCTAACACAAGGTTCAAGCTCAATATCGCTATTGAATTCAAGCACTAGGTTTTCATCTTCACCATAGGAGACCACCATATCTGCATGCTTCTCCTGCACTTCAATATATTTAGAAGCGTCTTCCTTGCGGTCTTCAATTTGCTTAACTACTTTCTCTTCGCTATGCCCGCGCTCTTCTGTGTCGCGAGCCAGTTTCCACTTCAAGAGGAGCTCAGGATCGGGCTTCATAAAGACCTTGAAGTCATAAAGTCTACGCATGGCTGGCAAGTAGAATGGATGCAAACCTTCATAAACGACAATACGATTTGCCTGTACTGATTGAGGCAAAGTGAATCTACCTTGAGTATGATCATAGTGCTGGCGCTTAACAGCCTCGCCTTCTTTGAGCATTTGTGCTTGTTTGAAATCTTCGTGTAATTTATTAGCCTTAGGATTAAGGTGGGTATAAATCTTCCACTCAGGTGCGCCGCGCTCATATTTGTGCATATCATCACCACGCACGATAGTTGTATTCTTAGCAGCAAAGACTTGCTCCAATAAATTAGAGAAGGTAGACTTGCCAGCTCCAGAATTGCCGCCAACCCCGACTAGTAGTGGCTTGTTCTTGATCTTGTAGTCTAAATTACTACGAATACCTTTGATATAAATCCAAGAACAATTAACCAACATAGTGGTTTGCAATACAGTGAAAGCTAAATTCAAGAGTACTTGTGAGTCAAGCCCCTTGGCAATTAACTGCTCATAGAAAGTCAGAGCACCAGCATTGCCAACAAACTGAAAGACCTGCTGGTAATCAGAATTTGGAATCAAAGCAAAGTAGGCAAAGTAAGCCAGATTTAGTAGCAAGAAATTGTAGCGAGGCGCACTTTGCTCGCGGATATAGAAATAAACGAAGAATGGAAATGTCCAGTAGTACCAGCCCTGCATTGGCGGCACAAAGACAGTGATAATTCCAAAACTAAAGCCAAGAAACATCACAAAGATTTCCCGGCTATATGATTTATAGTTCAAACTCTGCAAGAGCAACACTAAGTAAACCGCCGGGATCAAATAGAAACTCAAATCATTAGGAAACTTAAGGAAGGTATCAAAGACCTTGCCTTGTTGGCTATTGTGCAAAACTAATTCCTGAAAACCTTGACTAAAGAAGTAGGGGCTGTTGCCAAACAAGAACAGTGAGACTAGCAAAAGCAGTCCTAGACTAGCGTACTGATAGTTAGTTGCCTTGCGCGACTTGAAGACAAAGAAGAGATAGAAAGGCACAACAAGAACGATATGAGTCTTGGTCATCAGAGCTGCAGCGAGTAGCGCAAATGACTTAATGAATTCTTCTTTGAAAAGTAAATGTAAGCTCAAGAACAAGAACGCAATCGGGATTGCATCAAGCTGCCCGTGGATATAATTGATATAAATCAATACTGGTGAAAGCCAATAGAAGCCCATCACTAATTTGGGTTGATTTTTGAGCCAGCGCAGTAGCACCAATAAGATCGCCATATCAGCCAATAAGATTGGTATGCGCATCAACAAGAGTTCAAAATTAATAGAGATATCTGCCAGTGGCGCGAAGATGATTTTGGGCAGCGCAAGAATCCACAACATCAAAGCTGGGTAAGGAAAAATATCTAATTTGCCTTGCTGGTAGAAGTGCTGGTATGGGTTCTGCCCTAGATTTTCAGTGAAGTGATCAACAAATGGCAAAAATAATTCAGATAGAAAGTTAGAAGCGAGAGTGAAGGCCAAAATAAGCTTGATAATCAAGCCAGCAAAAAATAGAGGTGAATTTAAACCCTCAACTTTTATATTGCCAAATCGATCGTAAAAGATTCTCTTCACTTTTTGAAAACCAAGAACTTTATTCCCGCAAAATTGGTGACAGTAGTGAATCCAATTACGATAATATTTGCAATTTTAGGATCTAAACTCAAACCCTCGACCAGGGATCTCAAAAACAAGCCGCCCAAGATAAGCGAGACAATATATACACCGCAGTATTTGAAAATTTCACCCTTAGTCTTGCCATTGGCTTTGAAGGTCCACTGTTTATTGAGTGTGAAACCAGCCAGCACACCAGTCATATAGCCGCTTACAAAAGCAAGCTGGTAATTGATGTGCAAGAAATCAAGCAATAGCCAGAAACAAAGATAGTTCACCGCTGTGGAGAAAAGTCCAACGAAAATAAACTTGGAGAATTGTTTAGCAACTTGCATGTCATCGTGAGGAGCAAAGCGACGTCACGACCTCCCCGCTACGGCGATTTGTCCCCTATAATAGTACACGATGTTGAAAATCGCTCACCGCATCAATACTGTAGAAGCATTGAAGCAATTACCAACTGAATATGGCTTGGAGCTCGATCTGCGCTATCAGGGCGATCGCATCATTATTCATCATGATCCTTACGTCGAAGGTGAAGATTTTGAAGAATACCTCAAGGCTTATCAGCACGGACTGATTATTTTAAACCTCAAGTCTGAAGGACTAGAAGATAAAGTTCTTGATTTAGTTAAAGCAGCAGGAGTCAAAGATTATTTCATGCTCGATCTCTCGCTGCCATATTTGGTCAAGTACTCCAAACAAGGCATCAAAGATATAGCAATCCGTTATTCAGAATACGAACCGATTGAGCTAGCAATGAATTTTGCCGGCAAGGTTGATTGGGTTTGGCTTGATTGTTTCAATGGTTACTACTTACCTGATGATGATTACCAAAAACTGCGCGCTAATTTTAAACTCTGTATGGTCTCACCGGAACTGCAGGGCTACCCAGTAGAAACGATTCAAGAATTTAAGGACAAACTTGGTGATAAAGAACTTGATGCTGTTTGCACCAAGAAACCAGAGCTATGGTGATTCAATTTCCTGATGTTGATCTAACTGGAATCAAGGGAGTGCTGCTTGACCTGGACAATTGCCTCTATGCTTATGATGCTTGCCATGCTGCAGCACTTGAAGCATGCATTAAATTACTTGAAGAAAAATTTTCTGAAACTAGTAGAGAAGAGTTACTAGCTGCTTATGACAAATCTCGCAAAACCTGTCACCAGGAGCTTGATGGCACTGCATCCTCGCACTCACGCTTGCTTTATTTCAGTGGGGTGGTTGAAGATATCTCAAGCAGAACTGACGCTGCTCTTACACTAGAACTTGAAGAACTTTATTGGTCAACTTATATGGATACTATGGAGCTTGATAGCAAGGCTCTTGATTTCTTGAAGCAATGTCAGGCTCAGTCAATCCCAATTTGCCTAGTAACAGATCTCACTTTACAAACTCAATTACGCAAAGTAGTTAAGCTTGGCATTAGTGACTATATTCAATTCATAACAAGTTCAGAGGAAGCTGGGCTTGAGAAACCAGCAGCTAAAATTTTTGAGCTTGCTCTTAGCAAACTTGGTTTAAAGACTGATGAAGTGATAATGATTGGTGATAATCCCAAGAAGGATATTGCTGGAGCCCAAGCTCTTAATATCAAAGCTTACCAAGTGTCATCCTGAGGGAAGGCGCAGCCTGACCGTCAGGATCCCATTGCGGAACCAGGGAGATCCTGACGTCACGCCTTCGGCGCTCCTCAGGATGACACTTGTTTAGAGTCTAAATAGGCTGTAATTTTTGCAAGCTTACCAGAGTCATTAAACTCCAAAATATCAACAACTTCGATCAACTTACCATCAAACTCAATCTTGAGTTCAGCAATTGCAGCATTCTTGCTCTGATCAACAAAAATTCTTTTGAAAACAAAATCAATCTTCTGTGTTCCATCAAAAACCGCCTTGTTGGCTTCAAGCACTTTGGCTTTGGAACTCACTTCATTGACTAGTGGATCCCACAACACAATCTCATCAGCAAAAATTTCATCTAACTTAGCCAGGTCCTTTTTTGCAAAAGCAGTGAAATAATCTTCTGCAGTTTTTTCTAAATCAAAGCTCATATCTCAATTCTAACATCAGCGATGAAAGCTCTTACTAGTTTATAGACTCAGAACGTAACTAGTACTTCTCCCTCCAGCCTCTAATTTCTTAAAAACCTTCTGCGTCAACAAATCAGCAAGGTCTCTTGTGGCTGTAGCTTTGGAGCACTTGCTAATTTTCATATACTTTGAAGCGTTCATCCCTCCCTTGAATCCTCCAGGCCCCTCTTCAAACATTCTCTTGATCACTTTTACTTGTCTTGGGTTTAATTGATCTTGGTGTCTTTCAAAGAACTTTGACTTGCTAAGAATAAAATTCAAAATTTTCTGCGTAGTTTCAACTGCTGAGATCAACAAGTTCAAGAAATAAACTAACCATTCTGTTATTTCATTAGATTTTTGAGCTTGTTCTAATGCCTGATAGTATAGTTTCTTCTTCGCTTCAATTTCTTGAGACAAAGAAATGGCAATAGGGAAACCCATAGTTTGTGATAGTGCTTTCTCTGCAATAATTCTTCCTAGTCGCCCATTACCATCTTCATAAGGATGGATCGATTCAAAATATAAATGAGCAATAGCCGCCCTCAGTGGAGCAGCTTTGATTTCCTGCGCTTTCCCTGGAGCAGTGGCATTGAACCAAGTGATAAAGTTCTTCATTTCATTTGCCAAGGCTGAAGAAGGCGGAGCTTCAAAATGAACCTTAGTCTTACCGACATAGCCAGAGATCACCTGCATCGCTTCCTTATGCTTGCGGTAAGAACCTACCACTATAGATTTGGCATCAGCACAAAGAATACTGTGCCAATGATTCAATTGTTTTTTGCTCAGTGGCTCTTCATAAGTTTTGTAAGCATCAACAATAATCTCACTAATTGCTTCTGCACTTCTATCTTGCACCTTAACCCTAGGCTTAATTCCAAAATGATTTCTCACTGAAGAATAGACAGCCTCTTCGCTTAAATTCTCTCCCTCAATAGCAGAACTTTTGAGAGCCTCTGAAATCATTACTCTTATAACCGTCTCTAATTTATTCTCTTCAGTTACTTCATTGAGACCACCAGTCAAAAGTGAGATTTTGGTAATAGCATCCAGCAACAAGTCCTCTATAGCGCTAGAGTTATAGCTAAAATCAGGCCAATCTTTGAGCTGCCAATTATATACCATGAGCCGATTATACCACATATTCGGCTCAAATATCATCCATTTTTGAGCCGAATAACCAAGCTATTCGGCTCAAAATTAGCTTAAACCTGACACAAACATCGATTAAATTATATTCCTAGCATAAAGCTCATAAGCATCACCCTTCCGCATTGCATCAAGCACTGTTGATCCAAACTTAAGCCAAAATTTCTCAGCAGGATTATTTGCAGAAACTCTATTATTCAATAGACAAGAAACATATCCAGTTTCTGTTGATCTTGAAATAATCGAATCAAGTTCAAAACCAATTTTCTTACAAGCAATCTCCAAAGATTCTTCAGAAAAATGCACTCGATGATAGGGCAAATGAAAGTGCCCACCATTAGGACCAATACGGTGCAGGGGCGAAGTGAAATTAGGTACTCCAATAACCAACCTACCACCAGGCTTAAGCTTAGACTTTAAGAACTTCAAAGTCTCTAGCGGCTCTTGCATATGTTCAAGTACATGAAAAGCTCTAATTTCATCAAATTTTTTATCACTATTCTTGATGTCATGAAACCAATCCTGCTGGCGGCATTCATCAAAGACATCATAGCCATAAGCCTTGTAGCCATGTTTACGCAAGAGTTTAACCATCCACCAGCTACCTGCACCAAAATCCAAAATCTCATCTTCACGACTAAGTTCAGGCGACAAACATTTGACTGGAAACAAAGACATAAAATCCATGGTAAAAATCTTTCTCCAAATTGAAGCCGGCGGCAAAGCCAAATAACTAGCAATAACCGATTCTACAAACTTACGATATAGTTTTTGAATCAAAGATTCATCACTCAATTTACTGGGTCTAATCTTGGCAATTACTGGTGGATATTCTGCATCATAAAGAGAATTCAAAGCTCTCTGGCTCAAACGAGGTAAAGAAATTCCAAGCCGGCAGTTTTCACACTCAGCAATACTTTGCTTTGTACGTGTTTCAACAAAAGGACGTTTATAAACAAGAGATAAGCGCTTAGACTTACATACAGGGCATTCCACAATAGACTCCAAATAGCCCAGCCTAAACTTGTGTTATCTTAATTTTGCCCTATTGAACCTAGTCCTTATACCCTACTCAGAGTCTAGGTGGAAGTACTTAAACTTTGAATTCATTATATTCAGGAAAATGAACAAAGAATTGATCATAGAAGAACTTAGAA
>JAPPOW010000130.1:0-24003 GCA_028817775.1 Candidatus Melainabacteria bacterium
CAAAGAGTGAGCTAAATAAACTTAGTAGCACACCAATAAGTAGTGTGACCGCAAAACCTTTGACGATGCCTGTTCCAAAGATGATCAAGATCAAACAAACCATAGAAGTGTTCATGTTTGAATCGAAGATACTAGTGTAAGCACGATCAAAGCCATCACGCAAACCAATGAAGACTGACTTGCCTTGATTCATTTCTTCTTTGGTACGTTCAAAGATCAAGATGTTGGCGTCAACTGCCATACCGATACTTAAGATGAAACCTGCTAGTCCAGCAAGAGTGAGTGTGACATTACTTTGGTAAGCATAAAGCGCGAGCAAGACATAGATACTAAGTGCTAGTGCTGCAATCAATCCAGGTAGACGGTAAATAAGTATCATGAAAACCATGACTGCAAGGAAACCCCAAGCACCAGCTTTGAGTGACTTGGCAATAGATTCTTGACCAAGGCTAGCTCCAATAGATCTTTCTTGTAAGATTTTTACTGGTACTGGCAATGCACCAGCGTTAAGCTGAACAGCTAAATCCTGCGCTTCTTCTACTGAGAAATTACCAGTGATCTGTCCTGAACCAGCAGTAATTGCAGTACGAACATTAGGTGATGAGATGATATTACCGTCTAGTGAGATACCAAGCGGTTTGTTGATCAATCTAGAAGTCAGATCACCAAAGGCTTGCGCTGCTTTGGGTTTAAGCTCAAAATCGATTGCCCAAGAACCAACACCGTCAGTACTAACCGCTGCTCGTTTGAGGTCAGCACCAGTAATGCCAGTACTTTTCCAGTAAGCATTTTCAGTACCTTCAGCGATTAATTCTTTAAACTCTAAGTTAGCAGTTTTGAGTAGACGACGTTTGACTGTGCTGGGATCAGCACCAGGCACTTCTACCAAAATTCTATTCTTACCAACTTGCTGTACAACCGCTTCAGTAGTACCAGAAGCATTGACGCGATTCTCAAAGACTTTAACCAAGCCACGCATCACTTGAGGCGTGATCTCTTGCACCTGCGGAGTTGTTTGCGCTTCAAACTCAAACTGCGAACCACCGACCAAGTCAAGACCAAGCTTGAGTTGAGTATATAGATGGAAGTTTGGTTTACTATATACTAGTTGTTCTTTTAGTTTGTTATAAACTGGCTCGGCGTTAATATTGTCAACGCTGATTAAGCCGCGTGCTGCAAAAACCGTCACAAGAATGACGATGATGAGTCTAATATTGTCTTTGATTAATTGCATAGTTCTTCCTTAACAGATAAAAGTATACTAGATTTGCCGTGAAAGCTCCAATGGCTGTGTTATACCTTCGGGGACCTAATTTCACCATTTTTGCCTTTACCACTCCGTCTTCCCTAAATCCTCGTTTATGAAAATAAACTTCGGACCAGCCCCTTTGGGGCTTCTCGCAAGCCTTGCCCTTGAAGCCTTCACAACAAATCTAACGCAAAGCCAAAATTAATATCTAATTGAAACTACATTCAAAGAGTTGACAGTCAGAGAGTGACTCACCGGCTTCTTGAGCTATGCTTTTAAGGTTTTTTTCTTTATTAACAAAACCCAAAATTGAAGAACCCGAGCCACTAAGTAGCACATGATCACAGCCAGCTTTCAGTAGAGCTTCTTGAATCTGCAAGAGCTCTGGATAATTATCAAAGATAGGATTTTCAAAAGCATTGTAAAATTCGATTTTTCTGTGTTTCTTTGGTTTGTAACTGCTGACTAATTTATAAGCTTGGGCTGTTTCAATTCCAAATTGTGGTTTAACAACCAAGACCTGGTTAAAACTATCAAAATCAAAATCGGTTTTGAGTTCTTTAAATTTTTCACCGCGGGATTCTGCGTAAATGCGGCTTTGTTTGAGTGAACGCAAACAGAACGGCACATCACTACCGAGTTCAAGTGCAATCTCCAGTAATTCTTTTTCACTTAGTGACCAATTGAAATTCTCATAGAAAAAATTATTGAGTGCTCGCAGTGTGGCAGCCGCATCAGCACTGGCTCCTGCAAGACCGGCTTGCATTGGGATACGCTTGTCGATAAAGATAGAGAGTTTGACAGTCGAGATCATATCGATGAGATCAGCTTTATCATCATGAGCCGGGATACTAGCAAAGTAAGCTTCTACTGCTCGGGTCACTAGGTTACTGAGTCCAAGCCCACGCACTGCTTCACTATCTGAATCAATCTCAAGTTCAAACTCAATTGCTTCTGAGATTTCGTTTTCTTGTTCAGCGACGTCGACACTGATTTCAAAAGTGAGAAAATCTTCTAGATTGATGGCTTGAAAAATAGTCTCAATATCGTGATAACCATCATCCCGCTTATCCAGGATATCGAGAAATAGGTTTATTTTGGCCGGTGCCCGTTCAACGTAAACGGCTTTTTTGGTAAGTACCACAATGGCATTATACCGTTTTGGCTTCCCAGGTACCCCAAATTGAATTTCCGGCTAATGCAATTTGGAATGTGCTAATATATATTCGTTGTGGAATCGGCTCTGATTAACCCAAATGAGTTAGAACACTCAAGAATCAAAGACCCTGAGAGCTCTAAGGAAATTAAGTTTCTCTCGGCTCCGGCTTTGATTAGTTCGGTGCCGCCTTGGTCACTGGCTGCTGAAATTGGTCTAGAGCCTGGTGACAAAATCCTTGCTGTCGGTGAACAGAAATTGCGCGATATTATGGATTTTAATTTCCACTTTGGACAAAGTGATGAGCTTGAGCTCTTGATCCGTAAAGCTAATGGCGAAGAAATAATTATTGAACTTGAGAAAGACCCTGATGATGAACTTGGGGTTGAATTTTACACTCCGCTTTTTAATGGTGTGCAAGAGTGCGCTAATAAATGTCCATTTTGTTTTATCGAGAATCAACCTTATGAAGATACTCGTGAAAGCTTACACTTGCGTGATGACGATTTTCGTTTGAGCTACCTTCATGGTAGCTATGTTACTCTGACTAATTTAAGTTTTTCTGACCGTAAACGTATTGAAGAACTGCGTCCGGGACCACTTTATGTTTCGGTGCACGCCACTGAAGCAGAAGTGCGTAATTTGATGCTGGGTCGCAAAAAATCAAAACCAGTGCTTGAGGAGCTTAGCTGGCTCGATTCGCTTGATATCCCCGTGCACACACAAGTGGTGCTTTGTCCCGAGATGAATGATGGTAAGCACTTGCTCAAAACCATTGAGGACTTGTTTAATATGCGCGATAAACCAGTAGTCAGTGTCGCTGTGGTGCCGGTAGGCTTGACTAAATTTCACCGTGCTGGCTTGCGCAGGTTTACTATGGACGAAGCCTTCGAGGTGGTGGATATGGTGCAACGTTGGGAAGCCGAAGATCCTAGTCGCAAGAATTTTGTATTTCTCTCAGATGAGTGGTTCCTCATGACTCACACTCCAGTGCCTGAACAAACTTACTATGGTGATTACCCGCAGCTTGAAGATGGAGTGGGGATGACTAGATTATTTCTCAATGAGGTTGAAGCTGAGTTGGCTAGACTGGATTGCTTCGTTACTGACGTTTCTCGCAATGACGGCGAATCTAAGCGTGTGACTTGGATCAATGGCAAAATTTCAGAGCCAATTGTCAAAATAGTAGCTGAGAAAATTAATTATACACTGTATAATTATTTTTTAAACCCAATTTGTATCGATTCCCAGTTCTGGGGCACTACTAATGTATCTGGTTTGCTGACTGGTAATGATATTTATCAGGCTTTGCGTTATATCCCTAAAGAAATGCTGGGTGAAAAGATCATTATTCCTTCAGTGATGTTGAAAGAAGGTCGTGATATTTTTCTGGATGATATGTCGCTAGCTGAGCTTGAAGAAAAGCTTGGGTTGCCTTGTGTTAAAGCTTGGGGTGCTGAAGAATTAATTGATACTATTTGTAAAGTTAAAGCCAGCCACTAGCAGGCTCGTCCGGATCAGGAGGCGGATCTTCTCCTCTAGCTGGAGCTTCCAAGCAGGCTCGCTCATGTTCTTCTCCAAACCTGGCTATTCGATTACCTGTCCCATAGAGTGTGAAAACTCCATCGTAACCCATAGTCATTCCTAGATCTGGGTCTTGATCTGTTTCAGCTTCTACATCAGGTTCATCATCTTTGGGTCTCTTCCAAAGATCAGTTACTGTGCTCATGATTCCAGTTAGACCCATAAAATAATCTCTTATAAGATTGTAACAGGTCTATTGCTTCACAAACTTGCCTTCTACTACTTTGTAGATACACATCCTCTCTTGATTCGGATCACCAAGTTGATTGAAGCTAATTGTTCCAGTGACACCTTCATATTTAGTCTGCTGCATTTCTTCCTGCAGACTAGTTTTGTTCTTCTGCAAGGCTTTGAGAGCTTCAATTAAAATATTGGCAGCATCAAAGCTGTTCATAGCAAAAGCTGAAACTGGAGTTTTGTAACGTTGTTCAAACAAGCTTGTAAAGTCTTTGGCTGGTTGGGAATCTTGGCCTAAAGTACTGCCAGTAACGTAAGTTCCTTCTGCTCGCAAACCGGCCTCCTCAATAAAGCTTGGACTAAATACCCCATCAGCGCCAATAAACTTAATGTCCTTCTTGTCACTCAGTGCTAGGGCTTTGACTAATTTTGCAGCATCACCATACTCACCAACAAAAATCAAAACTTGACTCTTGAGTGCTTCAATTTCATTATGATATTGACTAGCATCTTGCTCCAAGGAAACTATATCTAATACTTTATCTTTGGCTTGTTTGAGAATTGAATTCTCTATCAAAGTAGAAAGAGTAGAACCGTAGATTGTGCCATTGTTAAAAATAGTCACCTTGATTGGTCTTTCTAAACCTAGTTGATCAAGCAAGTTTGTTATTAGCTCAGCTTGTTTATCATCACGTGCAATGGTGCGGTAAACATAGCCGCGAGCACCAGGACGCTCTGTAAACCATGGATGAGTTGAAGCTGGACTGATCTGGACTATTTTGTTTTTGACATAAATTTTAGATGCTTCGATTGATGCCTGCGAGGTCAAGTGACCAATAACAGCCACTGCTTCATTCTCAACAAATTTATTGGCGCAAACTACAGCTTGTGCTGCACTGGCTTTGTCGTTACAAACAATTAATTCCACCGGACGAGTAGCAATACCATCAATCTCATTGATTTTTTCTACTGCTAATTTAGCAGCATTGACGATTGATTTAGAGAGCTCTAGATATGGTCCTTCCAGTGGCACTGAAATGCCTATGTAGATTGGGTCAGAGCCAACCTTGATTAGCTCGAGCTCAGCAGCTGTAAGTGGCATATAGTCGTTATTAACAATGGTTTCTTGACCGCGGTGGTAAATAAAGTTGAGGAATTTTTTGAGGCTCTTGAGTTTGCCTTGTTCTTTAATCCTGACTGGATTGTAAAAAACTTTGATCTCCCGAGCTAGTGGGTAATAACCTTCGTCTATATTTTTGTGGCTCGGTGGTAAGTTATCGATGTTGAGTGCTTTGCTTTTGGAATCAATTTCAGCAAAACTTATATAGCTAATTGCATTAGTGAACTTGGCTACTGCAGCCTTGGCTTCTTGTGCAGTTTTAACAACACTACTTGAATGAAATTTTGGCTTCTTACCAAACAAAACTTTGTAGAGTGCTCTATAAGCAGGATTGCTGCTATCTTGATCTACAATTAAGATTGGTTCATTGCTGCCGCCAAGCTCAACCCAAGACTTAATCTGCCTAGAAAAAATTGCTTGTAATTGCTGGCGCGATAAATTATTGACTGGGTTGTCAGGATGAGTGATTAAGAGCAGAGCTTCTTTGGCAACTAGTTCAGCACTAAGTTCTTTGCTGCCAGCAATATCACCAATAAAGACATCGACTGCACCATCAAGCACGGCTTGACGTCCACGACTACGATCCAATTGTTGGTTATAAATACTAAGCTTGTGAGTACCAAATTTAGCTCTAAATTCTTTGACTAAATTTGCTTCTGATTTAAGACTGGCAATATTAAGTTCTTGTACATGCTCAGAGTTAATCCAGTTTCTGGCACAAGCCGTTGAAACTAGGATCAGTATTAGGATTAGTAGGGCTTTGCGTAGCACTACTAAATTATAAGTCGGGACTTACACACAAACCCGAGACACATAAATACTTTATATTTTCACGTGTGCTGATTTGCTTTGTAGTGTTCAAGAGCGAGGCACTTGAAGCTCCTATAGGAGCGTGTCCGAAGTTGGCTTTGAGCCAATGAGGACTCAAATAACAAAGCTATTGGACATTACAGAGCAAATCTAGTAAAGATCTTCGAGTTCGTCTAACTCTTTAGGGTCTATGCCTAAATCCTCTAGGTCTTGATCAAGATTAGGAGCCGCTTGTTGCTGTGGCTCTTGCATCATTGGATCCATCTGCGGCATTGCTTGCGCTGGGGTCTGCTGACTAGGAACCTCACTACGCTCCCCACCAGCAATAGCTTTAGGGTCTAATTTTGCTTTGGGGAAATTACCCTTAAGTTTAGTTTTGTTGATTTTGATTCCAAACTGATTCCCAACGATAACCAAGTTGCCGGATGCAATGGCCTTCTCGCCAGGTGCAACTAAAGTAAGTTGCGAGTCCATCAATAAACCAAGCGGTAAGATACCACCTGACTCTAATTCAATAATTTTTTGTAATGGCATTTGCACTGATTTGAATTGAGCCGTAAGCTCAACAGGCAAGTCAGTTAAAATGTCATCGTTGTTGTTTTCGTCGATCATACCCACCATCTCTAGACCATCATAATACATAGACGCAGAATCTGGATTATCTTTCCCGGGAACTGTGATATTTATCGATAATTTTTCTAAATCATTTTTCTTCCAAATAATATTGTTTAAATTGCTATCTTCTAAGACTAGTAGATCACCAGGCTCAAGTTCACGAACTTCGCTGATCTTAAGTTTACTCTTGCCGATAGTTAGATCAAGTGGCACTTCGATGCTCAATTGAGACGCGAGTCCACGAAAATCATAGTCTGCAATTGGTTGAGAGACTGATTTTGGTACTATGCCAGGAGGTAGACCTATCGCAATCGAACCGATCTCCTGATTATCTAACTCAACTACCCATATAAGGTAAGTGAAATTGCCGTGCGCATTTGGCATACCGACACGCCAGTAATCACGCCAGAAATTTTCTAGCTCAATAAAAAAGTTCTCAAACATTGACATTTCAAGCTGAGTGATATCTTTGAGTCGAAAATCTTTAGGCTGTCCATCTAGGTTTAGTTCTTCTTTGCGCTTACCCAGAGAAATCTCCAGTAAACCTTTGATGAGGTTTTTGTTGATCCTTATTTGTCCATTGGCACGAGTATCTGAGTCCCACTCAGCAACCAAGCCCTTCCAGGCTTTATCGTCGACATCACGGCTGACAGCAACTAGGCGGCTATTTGTTTCTAAACCCCAGAAATCATTGATTAATTCGTAGATTTTATAGTCGTTTTCGAACCAAGGAATCAAGTCGTCAAGATGCAGGTACCTGGATTGGTTAAATTCCAGGCCAAGAGTTTCGTTAGTAGTACGCACTCCGGTTTGCATATTTTTCACCTAAGTCAATACCTTTATTTTATAGACACTAGGTATGTACTTTATCCTTACCCGCCTCAGTTTTAACAAATAACTCAGGAACTAAGCCATTGGGTCTAGATATCTCCGCTGATTTTAGAGAAGACCATATCTCACTCAAGGGGTGGGGGCTTACAGATAGACCCCGCTGTTATCCTGAAAAGTGGTAAAGGTCAAGGCATGGGTGGCATAAAGTACTTACCCATGATTCTGAACTACTACGAACGGGGTAATAAAAATGATCCATTGGTGCTATTTATTCATGGTAGCGCCAGTGACGCTACTGTTTGGTTAAATGAGGTCAATATTCTTGCTGCCAAGGGCTACTACTGTATAGCTTTTGATTTGCGAGGCCATGGAGATACTCGATTGATGATCCAGCCCAAGGCTCATGTCAAAATCGATATCGATTCTCATATACAGGATGTCAAAGAGACACTTAAAGAATTGGGAATTGCACATGATCGTAAAATCACTTTCGTTACTCATAGCTTTGGTGGACTAGTTGCAGTAAATTTTGCCGAACGCTACCCAGCGAGGGTTGATCGCCTGGTACTAGTTTGTTTACCACCAAAATTAATTTTCCCTATCAGTACTTTTCTTAAAGTCTTACTCGGTAAACCACTGGAATTTATCCAAGCCAATCTAGATTTTTTCCAACAAACTAGATTACGCTCGCGTTACAAATCTTCTATACTAACCAATGCACATGTTCTGCAAGAAATTTACAAGCACGTCAAAACTTGGAATAGTTACAAGAAGGTACCACGGCTAGTAAATAAGATTTATTTTGCCGCTGGTCGCTTTGACTTGGTGGCACCAGCACCGCTAGTTTATCGCTTACACCAAATGACCATTGGTTCAGATTTCGAACACTTTAAATGGTCAGGGCATGCACTGATGG
This sequence comes from Candidatus Melainabacteria bacterium, assembly GCA_028817775.1. Taxonomy (GTDB): domain Bacteria; phylum Cyanobacteriota; class Vampirovibrionia; order LMEP-6097; family LMEP-6097; genus JABHOV01. Next base: position 8,459 of record JAPPOW010000130.1, read on the forward strand.
AAGATGAACCTGAAAAATTTCAGGCTTGGTTATTGAAATGTGTTTCTGAACCACTCGAGCCCGCCGAAACTAAGCAGCCAAAAAAACAACATGAAGAGAACCAGGATATAGCAAGCTAGTTGTAATTCAGCCAAGAAACGATAAAGAAATCTCAATAGCCAATTCTGGTGATAAACTTTCTTGTATATTTCCCCAAGCTCTAAGCTGTGCTCATAATCAGGGCGAGTCAAAATCAAAGTGTGCAAGGGTTTGATTGGATCTTCATAAATCAGTGCAACTTGATAGGAACCAGTCTCATCTTTAAAATGCTCGAGTTCAGCGAGTTCATCTTGAGCACTAAAATATTTATAGAGGAATTCAAAATTGACGGCTTGGGCAACAGAGTTGCCGTAGTAACAAGGTTCACATTCATCAAAACCTGGTTTGGCGCTCATGTTAAAATCTGAACATACAATCAAGCCATTGGGTTTAACTAATTGTAAGAAATTTTTCAAAGCTGCAAGCGAACCATAGGAATAAACTAAACTTGAATCTTTATTGCTACGAAAACAAGTCTCCAAAATTTCCCGGTGATTAAGTGGCAAACTTTGCCAATCAAGTTCTCTGAACTCGTGTTGTTTGCGTAAACGCTTGATCCAGCGATTGCGCCAGAGCCAAAATGACTTGGCTCGTTGTTTTTCTAAGTATCTTTGCGGGTCTTCAATACTTAAATACTTCTCGTAATATTTGCCCTTGTGCCGAGCAAAGACCCGAGCAGGAAACTGGTCTAGTAAGTAATTAGCCATGATTAGCTCATAACTTTCTTGATGAAGTCCGGAGTATTTGTCGAGAGCATCAAAAACTTTGTATTCTAGTTTTTCTGCAAATTCATCCAAGCGTCCAGAAGCTTGAAGTTGGTCTAATGTGGTCTGAGAGAAATCACTAAGATGATATTCAAGTTTGGACCAAATGTCTAAAGCTTCAACTTTGCAAATCTCTTTTAGCGCAGCAAGAAAGTTACGGGCAAACTCACCATAACCAGCCCCAATTTCTAATACCTTGATTGGACCAGAATGATTTTGTAATTTGAGATTATCGACGAATAATCGAGCCTTCTTGTAGGCTTCAGTGAAATTAGAAACTCCAGAGTAAGGGATTTGGCCTCTTTGCCAAGCTTTGATACCTATATTCTGAAAATAAAAAGAGTGTATCTGCCAAATTTCGGATTCATCAAATCGTCGGTAGGGCAAGTACACTCTAATTACTTTTTATTTTGTGATCTTAGATAGACTCGTAGCCTTCTTCAAAGCCATCAAGTTCTTGGTGAGCAACCATGTCATATAGACCATAGCCAGTTGCAGCAATCAATCTAAAAGGAAGTTTGATAACCCAACCAATACCCTTCATAACTTTGCAGCCATCTTTGCCACAAGAATCACAGGTATCACCGTCTGGAGATGTTCTGAAGAAACCACCTGCAAGCACTGGGCTTGAAGCAGTGGCGAGAACGAGTAAAGCGATCATTAGTATTCTTTTCATAGTGATTGAGTATAGGGCCAATTGTGATTATTGTAAAGAGCCGTCATTGCGAGGAGTTTGCGACGAAGCAATCCAGTGGACTAGTAAAATCTTTAGACTGGATTGCTTCGCTATGCTCGCAATGACGTCACGACATGGTAAAATCATCCGTGAATGGCGGGTCATTTGGGTCAATTTTCACTAGTTAATGTCTTCGCAGTCCTTGGAGGATTATCTGTATTTCTGCTGGGGCTGGAGATGATGAGCGCCAACCTACGTAAGGTTGCCGGCAACACACTTAAGCTGATTTTGGAGAAGGCCACAGATAGTCCGTTTATTGGGGTTGCAGTGGGTACTTTTGTTACGGCCTTGATTCAATCAAGCAGCGCTACAACTTCCATCCTTATATCTTTTGTGCAATCACAATTGATGAGTTTTGAAAGATCGATTGCTGTGATCTTGGGTGCCAATATTGGTACTACCATTACTGCCCAAATTGTAGCCTTCAAAGTTACCAAATGGTCACTAGCGATTATTGCAATTGGTTTTCTGTGGAAGTTGATTGCCAAGCGCACTAAGACCAAAAATATTTGTTACGTGATACTTGGGCTTGGTTTGATTTTTTACGGGCTTGAGATTATGAGTTCGGCGATGAAAGTTTTACGTGACTCGCAGTACTTCCTTGATTTGATGCAGAGTCTTGAGCATGTAGGTTTTGGGATTTTGATTGGTGCAATCTTCACTGGTTTGATTCAATCTAGCAGCGCTAGTATCGGTATTGTCATTGGACTAGCGATGCAGAACCTGATTAGTATTGAGGCTGCAGTGCCGCTAATACTCGGAGCGAACATTGGTACTTGTGTCACCGCAGTACTAGCGTCCATTGGTACTAATTCAGCAGCTCGCCGGGTAGCTACTGCTCATGTCTTGTTTAATATTGGTGGAGTATTACTCTTTGCCTTTTGGGTGCCTCAGTTTATTGATTTCATTAAGTATTTTACTCCAGCCGGTGATACGCCACGCCTGGTAGCTAATGCCCAGACTAGTTTTAATATCATTGCTACTTTAATTTGGTTTCCCTTCATTAAGCAGCTTGAGTTTATGGCTCGTAAACTTGTGCCTGATGACAAGACTCCACAACGAAGCAAGTATGTCTTCCCGCGGGTAAGCGCTCTGTCTAAATCTGCAGACTTGTTGATGATTCATTCAACTACTGCAATTAAGGAGTACAAAAATACAGTTAAAGAAATGCTCTGGCTTTCGCGTGACTATTTTATTAGACAAGAAGATGGCAAGATTGAAGCCATTACTAAGTTGCGTGAACATCAACAAGAGCAGCGTGCTGATTTGCTTGAGTTTCTTAGTCGTATCGGTAAATTGAAGCTATCACTTAAAGACGTTAATAAAGTTTTGCATCAAATTAGTTTGGTTAATGAAATTGAGCACGTAGCTTTCAAGCTAGAGAGTGCGCTTGAGACTCTTGACGAAAAATTACCAGAGTTTGATGAGAGCTATCTAAACTTGCAAGATTATTTTAAGCAAAGTGTTAAATGCTTCTCTAAGTCTTGCAATGCGGTCCTGAGAAATTCAGCGACTGAATCCAAGCGTATTGGTGAGCATCTCAACTCACTTAAACTCATTGAAGAAGAGCTACGCAACCGCTCAATTGCAGCAGTGGCAGAGGATGCTGATGATTACGAAACTGACAAGTTAAACCTTTGGGTGCTTGAATTTTTGCGAAGTGTGAATTCAACTTCAAGAAGAATTAGCCAGATTCTTGCTGATTAACTAGTTCTTAACCTAGCTTATTTAGCCTGGTAATATGGAACTGAATTCCACTAGATTTAATGAACGAGCAGCCAAAAAAGACCTTAAAAAACTTTTCAAAGAGTTTGGCAAGGCTGACTTGTTAGGACTTGAGGATGTAGAAACAATCTATACTAGAGCGCTTATTGATGATCTGGTTGAAGTCAAACACGCTAATAAAGATGTAGATGACAGACAAGCATTGACAGAGTTATATCGACATATCCTAATTAATGATGAGGATAGGGAAAGTTCATTTTTTGATTTCGGCTTTGAAGCTTTGTCAGAAATTGTCACTAATAAAGAGGATTTCGATCTTCATATGATGCGCCTTGATGCTGAAAAACAAAGGCAAGCTGAAAAGGAAGCTTGGCAGCATAGTTTGTATTCTGATTTTGGCTATATCTTCTCTGAAATGGGTGAGTTTACGGTGAGTTTGGCACAGCTTGAAAAGTTATCAGAAGAAGATAAAGAGAAGTTACGTGAAATGATTGCAATCAATAAACAACGTGCCAAATTTGTGAAATATATTGCTGATTTTAAACAAATGCTCAAACTCTTTACACCAAAGACTGCAATGGCTCAAGCAACAGAAAGCTTGATTGCATCTTATGAATTTAAATTGGGGCAGATCTAGAATGAACAACTATAAACTAGTATCTGATATCCTCCAAAAGCCAAGCCCAGAGCAAGAGCAGGCTTTGCAGGCTATGGATTTAACTCAACTAATAAGCGGGCACAGAGCGGGATTGGTTGCTAGCTTTAATAAATTAGACTCTGATGAAGCTTTAGATTTTGCAGATAAAGATCTTTCTATAGAAGAGCATCGTAAGAAAAAATTGGAAGAGTCATACAAAATGCTGATGGAGTCTATAGAGTACCGCAAAAAACTTGTCGAAAATATAGATCGTACTAGTGCCTTGAGTACTAAGGGTAGTCTACAGTTTTTGTTATCGGTATTGCCTGAAGATAGTGCTATGTACACTACCGCTAAAGTTCTTTATGACTCACTTGTGGCTGAGTTTCCCGAGCTCTAACTCAATAGAAATAGGACAGTGGTCTGAACCTAGAGTATCAGTATGAATCTGAGCTGATTTAAGCTTAGGCAGTAGTGCTTCACTGACATAGAAATAATCAATCCTCCAGCCAATATTACGCTGACGCGCTGCCGTCCTGAAGCTCCACCAAGTATAGTGTTCGCCAAGCTCTGGATTGAAGTGTCTGAAGCTATCCTTGAAACCAAGTGCTTCTAGTCTATCTAAGTAAATTCTTTCTACTGGCATAAAACCAGAAGTGTTGGTATTCTGCTTCGGGCGCGCCAGGTCTATCGCCTCATGGGCTGTGTTGTAGTCACCAGTGATAACAATATTAGGCTGAGTCTTCTGCAGTTCTTGGATATAGAGCAAGAAAGCTTCATAGAAATCCAGCTTGAATTTTAATCTCTCAGTACTAGCGCCGCCATTAGGAAAGTAGATATTAAAGAGTACAAAGCTATCCTTACCTAATTTATGGTGAGTTTCAATTACTCTACCTTCATCATTGAAAGCTTGGATATGTTCTTTGAGTTTGGATTTGCTTATTTTTTTAGCAGCATCGAGACGTTCAAGCAAAGCAGTCGTATCCAGTTCAGTATAGAGGTTCTGCGGTCCTAGTGCTTCTTTAATACCCTTGAATTCAAGCAAGGTTTCTTTTTTGCCTTGATCAACGTTAGTAATCTCAATCGGGGTATCAGAGAATCTTTCTAGTTCAAAACCAAAATTATAACGTTCAGGGACTAAAGAATCTCTGATTAAATTTGCCACGCCGCTGTAGCCCTTGCGCTCAGCACTATTGAATTCAACAAAGGGATAGCCTGGAATCTCAGTAAGCTCTGAGCCTAATTGATCGCGTTGAGCCTTGATTTCTTGCAGGCAGACAATATCACAATTGCTATCAGCAAGCCAGTCAAGAAAGCCCTTCTTGGCAACAGCACGGATACCATTGATATTCCAAGAACATAATTTAATTGTTTTAGACATCTAAAACATTATATAGCAAAGCGTCATTGCTTCCCGCCACGCTTTGCTCGCGGTCGCAATGACCCTCAATTAGATCAAGAAAGTACCAGCTTCAAGTAATTTTTCCCAGCCTTTGGCTATTTGTTTGTCTATCTTGTAGTTCTCACCGCTAGGATCCTTTCCACTGCTGTTGATGTGTTGAAACCTACCGAGGTATTTCAATTTGGCGTACTCAAGCATGTCCGAAAGTTTCAAATCTTTCATCAAGGCTGCCGAACCAGCTCCCATAGTAACCTGGAGCAGGAGGTTAAGGCTAGCTGCACTCCGGTCCTCTGGTTCTTTGATTGATAAGTTGCAATGAGGGTGAGCCCTTGATAGAGCTTCATTGAATTCAGCCAGCTCACCAGTTTGATCACTAAAGTCTCTATCATAGTAGAGGCGATTCCACGGCTTGGCTGAATCACGTACATGCATAAAAGTAACTTGCATGACATAGATTAATGCTAACAAATCTCTGACTCCATCTACTGCTTGATAAAAATCATCACCAAGATCTATACCAGGGAATAAGTTGTCAATTACAGCTATAACATGGTCATCAGCAATCTCGTGCCTAGCCACTTCAAAAAGTCCAGCAGTGCCCATCACTCCCGATTCATAGCTAACGATATTGTCCTTATAGAAATTGAAAATAGATTCGGTTGAAACGATATCGTTTTGAAAAGCAAAGGACAATAAAGAAGTGAAAAGAATATCAGAAGCTTCTTCGCCAACCCCAAGCAAATCACTTTGAGCTAATGGATAAGCAATTTGCTCTAGTTTGCTTGCAGCATCAATCACATCGGCTTGGATTGTTGAAGGCAGACCTTCTTGTCTAACTAATAATAGATTTTCACCAGCTTCTTCTATATGGTTGATTTGTTTGCTAGCGTAATCCCAGGCTGACTGAGCGGGATCGACTTGCAGTAATTTAACTGCAGGGCTGCTTCTAGAGTCATCACTTGCTTGGCAAAAATTAACATTCACCTGATTAGGTCCTGAGCTTTTGGGGTGAAGACTAAAAGTCAAGCTTGAGCAATACGGCCCTAGTTTATCAATTATGTATTTAAGATCTGCTGCGCCTGGCATGCTCTATATAATAGCAAGCTAGGCTTTGCTTAGAGCTGTTTCTAGTTGTTTATGAATGGCTTCACCTATTTCTTGAGTGCCAGCAGAGCCGCCAAGGTCAGCAGTAGTGATTCCAGCCTGCAAAATCTCCTGAATTGCAGTCTCAAGCATAGTTGCTTCCTTGTCCATATCAAAACTATATCTAAGCATCATCGCAGCAGAGAGCATCATCGCTGCTGGATTCGCTAAACCTTTACCGGCAATATCAGGCGCTGAACCATGCACCGGCTCGTAGAGTCCTGGTTTAGAACCATCACCCAAAGAAGCGCTCGGTAATAAACCAATACTACCAGTGAGCATACTCGCTTCATCAGAAAGAATATCACCAAACAAATTTCCAGTAACGATGACATCAAATTGTTTTGGATCCTTGATCAATTGCATTGCAGCATTGTCTACATACATATGTGAAAGTTCAACTTCTGGGTAATCTGTAGCCACCTCAGTGACGGCATCACGCCAGAGCTGCGAGACGTTCAAGACATTAGCTTTATCCACTGAGCAAAGTTTGCGCGAGCGTTTCATGGCAAAATCAAAAGCTACTCTAGCGATACGCTTAACTTCTTCTTTGCTGTAGACCATGGTATTGATACCAGTTTCACCATCATTAGAACTTGGTTGCCCGAAGTATATACCACCAGTCAGTTCACGCACTACTACAATATCAGTGCCCTTGACGATTTCAGTCTTGAGACTTGAAAGATGAGCGAGCGCGTCAAAGACTTTAGCAGGGCGGATATTAGCAAAGGTCTCAAGCTCCTTACGAAGACCCAGTAAACCAGTTTCAGGGCGCATTTCACGCGGCAGATCATCATATTTAGGACCACCAATTGCTGCCATCAAGACCGCATCTACTTCTTTGAGCTTGGCTTTGCTCTCATCTGGGAAAGGATTAGCGTGCTTGTCAATCGCCACGCCACCAAGATCAATATCTATATATTTAAAATCTGCTACTAATTGATTAAGTACTTTGACTGTAGCTTCTGTAATTTCGGGACCGATGCCATCGCCTGCTATTAAACCTATTGTTTTGGACATGGGTATAGATTTTAGCAGAATTTATGAGTCTACAGTTATAAGGGCATATGGTCACTTCGCTCCCTGCATATGGAGCAGGGCTCCTGTATATGGGCTTCGTCCTGCTGTAAATCACGTGGTTAACAGCAGCGAAGCATTTGCAGGAAGTGAAACTTCCATACGCAAGGCACGTAGTGCCCATATGCCTTACACTGAGCTTTTGACTAGTACTTTAGGTATAACAACCGCCGACTCTTTAAGAACTGCAATCTCATCAGGACGAGCTAATTGATTACCTTTCTTGGCTGCAGTAGCTGAAGCAGAATAAACAAACTCAGTCGCGATCTTAATCAAGTCCTCTTGGCTGATATCAAATAAATCAAGCTCAACTTCTTTAGCAGCTGCAATCAAACCAGCCAGTCCAGAGTCACCAGCACCAGAGCTGCACTCTAGTTGAATCACAGGAGCAGGGATATGTACCTGATCTTGCATGCTGGCAACAATCACGCCATCTTTATCAAGTGAAACAATGGCAATCTCACAACTGCTAGCTTGCATAAATTGATCAAGTAAAGTAGAAAGATTAGAGAAATTACCAGCATCAATTTCAGTTTTGATCTGCTTGCGGCGATCGATCATATCAGCAGCGTCAATGATATCCAAACTAACTAGGAACTGGAAAAATTCATGTAGATTAGGTTTGACGATATCTGCATGACCCTGCTTGAAGAGATATCTGTCAGCCAAATAAGTATCAACCCACTCACATGGATTGTAGATCACCATATTCTGGTTCTTGTTAGCGATCTTGGAAAGCTTAGCAAAGTAATCAGGATTAGCACCACGCGGCGGGGTGTTGGTTAGCACCATAAACTCACCAGGATTAGCTTGAGAAACTTCATCAATTTTATTAGTAAATTCATCGAGTACCCATTCATGCATTGGGTAAACTTGAGCTACCATCCAACCAAGAAACTCACCTTGCTCATCTTTGAAATTAATACAAGGATGGAAATTAGTGTCACGGCGGTGACGTACTATATGTGGTTTGATACCAACTTCACCTAACAACTTTTCTTGGATATTAGCTACTAGACCTTGTCCATAGAGCGCTATTAGATTGAACTCTTGACCGCGGTGATACATTGCTTCAGCAGTATTGGGGCCGAGTCCGCCTTTGTCGACATTGTAACTATCAACATGAAAGTGTCCATCTTGAGTTGAAGCATCGATAATGATATCGAGTCCACCTTTGGTCTCAACTATTATTGGACCTTGGTAAGTCTCTGCAGCAAAATTGTCGTGCTCCTCATTTAATTCTGGCGGCAACCATTTGCTGACAATTTTCCAGAGCTTACTAGAGTAGTGTTTGTTCTGCAACTCATGACCATTTTCTTCGTTGTCAAAGCCAAAGAATATACCTTGACACTCTTGTAAGAAATTACGGTCAATCTCACCTTCACGGTTAAATTCATTCAATAGGGCACTGAGCTGGGCGCCAAATTTTTTGCTCTCTGTCTCTGTTAGTTCGTACTTCATCTTGGAAATTTACTTTCGACTAATTTTTTAGTCTCTCTATAGCGTTTCTTGAGTTCGGCTTGATAGATCTGAATGATCGCCTTGGCTAGTTTGTAAGTATTGTGTCTAACCAGGTTGCCGCTTTGCAGTAAATTAGTCGGCTTAATTGTGATACCGAGTTCTTTCAGCTCATCAGAATCAATCTCGACTGGATGCTGACCATCAGCACGATACTGCTCCAATTGACGCTTGTGTGGCATAGCATCATTGACCAAAATAAAGTCAAGTAAGCTTTGATCAGCACGAAGATAATCACTAGTGTGCTTGATTAAAGATTTAACGTGGTCTGAGCTACTGTAATCACCAGTCTCACCAGGCTGCGTCATCACATTACAAACATAAATCTTCGGTGCTGTTGATTTAGCAATTGCTCTCACTAAATCAGGCATCAAGAGATTAGGAATAATTGAAGTGTAGAGTGAACCAGGTCCGATGATAATGATCTCAGCTTCTTCAATCGCGTCAATCACCTCAGGTAAAATTTCTGGTCTTGGGTCAGTGCAGCTTAATTCAATGATTTTACCGTCAGCTTCTGGGATATTGGATTCACCCTCAATCTTACGACCATCTTCCATTTCGGCAATCAAGTGCATGGCTTCGTTACTAACAGGCAGTACTCTACCTCGAGCTTTGAGTATGCGGCAGGCTTGCGCAACAGCATCTGCCATATTCTTGGAACCGCCAAGTTCAACTAAAGCAGTAAGAAATAGATTACCAAAGCTATGTTGCTTAAGATCTTCCGGTGCTTCATCATCAAAACGATACTGAAAGAGTTGAGTGATCACTTCATCATCATGAGAAAGTGCAGCGATGCAGTTACGGATATCACCGGGAGGCACCATGTCCATTGACTCACGCAAACGTCCACTGCTGCCACCATCATCAGCAACTGTGACAATTGCAGTAATGTTGGAGCTGTAGGATTTAAGTCCTTTGAGCATATTGGAGAGACCAGTACCACCACCGATACAAGCAATCTTGATACCCTTGCTTGCCATATGAGCGCGGTCCAAAGTTTCAAACAAGGATTGGTTGTCAGGCGCAACTATATTAAGTACTTGTTTGTTAGAGCGGTAAAAAGCGTATAAAAGTAAAGCAGCTCCAGCAACGATCGCCACAATACCACTAATAGTAGGCGGCACGTGTTCAGCGATATATGAAAGTAAATTCCAGGTTCCTTGAGCAATTAAAGTTACAGGATGAGCTTTAAGAATTAGTGCAATTCCAAAAGTAATTGCAAAGAGTGCAACTACAATTGCAAATACCCACTTCTTAAGTCCCGGGAAACTATACTTGCGTAGTAAGCGTTTGACCACTAAAGCTTAGCCTCCAAATATTTTTGTAGATCAATATGTTCCACTTCTAATTCTAATTTAGAATCAGATAGTGCTTGCTCCATTGCTTCAAAACATTCCTGGGCAAAGTAAGTCGAGCGATGCTTGCCGCCAGTACACTTGAATGCAATAGTTAGAGAGTCATCTCCATTGCGTGATTCATTGGCTATAAAATCCTTGATAAATTTGAGGCTTAAGTCATTAATTTCCTGCAGTCTAGCTTGGATTGAGTCCTCCTTAGCAAAGAATTCCTTGATTGGCTCCTCCAAACCGTGAAAACCCTTGAGCTCAGGAATCCAAAATGGATTCGCTAAATCACGTAAATTGAACAAAAAATCATGGTAAGGCGGGGCCTTGCCCTCTGCCTCATAGAATTTGTGACCGTATGAAATAAACCTGATTTTCATAGACGCTAATTAAGCTTAACATATTAAGCGAACTTGTAACCCAGGAAACAGCAGACGATACAGAGAGCCACAGAACCCAAAATATATAGTAATGCCGGGACTAATTGCCCCTCTTGCAAGTACTTCATCACATCAAGACTAAACGAACTAAAACTAGTGAGACCACCTAGCAGTCCGACATTGATCAGTGGTAGTAGGGCTGGGTTGTGAATGGAGAGTTTGTGGTAGGTGTAGCCAATAACCAAGGAACCAATGACGTTCACTATCAATATTGGTAGTGGTAAGTAGAGGCTAGCCCAATAGCGCAAGACTCCACCAATGGCTGCACCGATCATTACTTGCATTGAATTGAGTAGCAATGTGGACATCACCTAATTTTAACAGCTATTGCCATTAGTTAGCTATGATGAGATCTTGACGTCGCTGTGCTCCTCAAGATGACAGCCGTTTTGTCATCCTGCGGAACTGTAGGTGACGCCAGGATCCCATGGACGAAAACAACAAAAGTATAGGCAATAGAGGAGAGTGCAGAGCAACAAGCTATCTTGAAGAACTTGGTTACCAAATCTTGGAACGTAATTGGCGTTGGTCCAACAAGGGTGAAATCGATATCATTGCCATCGACCCAAATCGTTTCCGCAAAAAATATCTCATCTTTATAGAAGTAAAATATCGGGCTTGGTCCCTTGACTCAGCTTTGCGGGCTGTCGGTTATGAGAAAATCCAACAACTCAAAACTTTAGCCAAAGTCTACTTGCTTAAGAATAAGTTGGATCTCAATAAAACCTGCTTTAGTTTTGATGTGATTGCAATTAGTGACGAAAAACTGCGTCATATTAAGGATATAGTATAATCAGCAAGATGCTTACACCTACAGATTTCAAAAACGGACTCACAGTTAAATGGAAGGGGCAAATCTGGCAAGTAACAGATTTCCTTCATGTCAAACCTGGTAAGGGGGCAGCTTTCGTACGCACCAAGCTCAAAAATGTTGAGACTGGTAATAGCCGCGAGGAAAGTTTCCGTATGAACGAACAGTTTGAGTCGGTCTTTGTCGAGCGTAAGGATATGCAATATCTCTATGCTAGTGGTGAGAATTATGCCTTTATGGATATGAAGAGTTACGAGCAAATGGAGCTAAGCAAGGATGTGCTTGGACAAGATCTTATAGATTTTCTTAAAGAAGAGACTGTCTGCAATGTCACTGAATGTGAGGGTAAAGTAATTGGTGTTGAGTTACCTAATTCTATTGAGCTCAAAGTTACTGAGACAGCACCAAATGAGAAAGGTAATACTTCATCTGGTGGTACCAAGCCAGCTACTCTTGAAACTGGTGCTGTAATACAAGTTCCGTTCTTTATTGAACAAGGTGAAACTATAAGGGTCAATCCTAGAACTAAAGAATACCAAGATAGGGCTAAGTAGTTCGCGGTCATTGCGAGCGCGAGCAAAGCGTGGCGGGAAGCAATCTAATGCAAAGAATATAGCGGAATCTATGCATTGGATTGCCGTGTCGAACTTCGTTCTTCTCGCAATGACCGGGTGCTTGACATGATGTATAATAAACCCCCGATGGCAAAAGACAATTTACCAGTAGATAAAATTAACAAATTAGCCGGGATTCTTAAAGATCAAGGGCTAACTGAGATCGAAGTTGAAGCTGATGGTATGAAGATCAAAGTTCGCTCTGAGTCTTCAGTTGTAGCTGCTCCAGCAGCAGTGGCTGCAGCTACGGCGGCACCAGCAGCAAATGGAGCAGCACCTGCAGCTCCAGCAGATTCTAATTTAATTGAAATCAAATCACCAATGGTTGGTACTTTTTATAGCGCAGCTTCACCTGATGCTGATGCCTTTGTTAAAGTTGGTGACAAAGTAGCTAAGGGTGACACGCTTTGTATTGTAGAAGCGATGAAATTGATGAACGAATTACCGTCTGATGCTGCAGGTACAGTGAAAGAAATCTGTGTTCAGAACGGTGAAGCGGTTTCTTATGGTCAGGTGATCATGCGTCTTGCCCCTTAATTCACTAAATTTTCAAGACTTAAGTTTATTTGAGCTAGCGCTCACTCATAGTTCTTGCTCTAAGGACAATCCGCAGCAGCTTAATAATGAGCGGCTAGAGTTCTATGGTGATGCTGTGCTCAAGCTGATCTTTAGTAAGTATCTTTTTTATAAATTTCCTGATTCTGATGAAGGTGTTTTGACTCGTTACCGGGCACGTTTGATTTCTGATGCCTTGCTTGCTGATATCGCTCATGAAATTGGAGTTGATAACCAGATCAAAGTTGGTTCATCATTAGCTGGCAAGCCTAAACTTCCGGCTTCAGTGATTGGTGATTCACTTGAAGCAATTATTGGAGCGGTCTATATCGACAAAGGTTTTGATGCTGCAGAAAACTTTGTGCTCTTGGCTTGGGAGCCTCATATTGAGAATGCCATTCGAGACGCGATTGAAAAAGATTACAAGTCACTACTACAAGAAAAAATTCAACGAGATCATGACAATCCACCAGACTACAAAACTCTTGGTAGTTCAGGTCCGGATCACAATAAAGAGTTTGAAGTTGGAGTTTATGCTGGTGATAAATTATTAGGCCAAGCTAGTGGTAAATCTAAGAAAGAGGCAGGTCAAAATGCTGCCAAAGTGGCGTTAGAAAGCCTCAATGGGGCTTAATATCTTAGCTGTGGCATAAAGTATAAGGTTCTAGGTTAAAATTATTCACTCATGTCGATAGAACGCGTACAACATTTAGCCGAAGCGCTTCCATATATCCAAAAGTACCAAGGCAAAGTTTTTGTCATCAAGTATGGCGGCTCGGCATTAACTAATCAACAAGTTTCTGAGTCAACTATCAAGGATTTGGTTTTGCTCAATAGTGTTGGCATCAAAACAATTTTGGTTCATGGTGGTGGACCTGAGATTAATGAACTACTTGCTAAGTTAGGTAAGGAAATTAAATTTGAAAATGGTTTGCGTAGTACAGATACTGAAACCATGGAAGTAGTAGAGATGGTACTACATGGTAAAGTACAACGCCGGCTAGTAACTATGATTAACCGCACCGGCACCAAGGCTATTGGTTTGAGTGGACGCGACGGCAGGATTATGATTGCTCAACGTCACGCGAATGCCAAGGACGGCAATATGGTCGGTGAAGTCAAATCATCTAACTTGGATTTGATTCATGAGGTACTTGAACTCGGTATGATTCCAGTAATAAGTTCAATTGCTCCTGATGAAGAAGGAAATGCTTACAATATTAATGCTGATACTATGTGCGCGGAACTTGCAGTGGGCATGAAAGCACACAAGATGATGCTAATGACTGATACCCCTGGCATACTTAAGGACAAAGATGACGCTAATTCTTTAATCACTGAGCTTAATCTAAAACAAGCACAGGCTTTAATTACTGAGGGCACAGTTGCTGGTGGCATGATCCCAAAGACTGAATGTTGTATCAAAGCTATTGAAGCAGGAGTTGATGAAGCCATTATTCTTAACGGTCTGAACGAGCATAGTTTATTGCTTGAAGTGTTCACAGATATTGGTTCTGGTACAAGGATCTGCAAATAGCAAGAGGAACTTTTTATCTTTCCAGTTGGTCTTAATGTCTATGCGAAGAAGAATCCTCTTAGTATTAGTCTTAATAAGTTTTACAGCAGTTTCTGCTAAAGCAGTCAAACAATTCTTGCGACCAATCAGTCTCGATAGTGCCTATATTAATACTGAGAAGAAAAATGAAATTAGAGCGGGTTTTGATTACTTACGTGATGGTAATGACAATAACTACAGTGTCAATAGTTATAGCGTTAATGTCAAATATAAGAGAGCTTTTGACACAGAGATCCCAACTCGAGCTAGCGTCAGCTTAGGTTTAGAGCTACTCAACGAAGAATTTGATGAAAGCTTTGATTTTAGCGAGTTAGATTTCAGCAATATGGTTGTTGGGCTAGAAGCAGCTCCTCTCAACAAAGAAGACCTTAGTCTTGTTTTCTATTTTGATCAAACCATTCCAACCGGTTTTGGTATAGGTTACTTAAGTCCAATTAATACAGATACTTATGCTTTTCATATTGGTACTAGATACCAAGTCAAACTATTAGATAGGCTAAGACTCTTTGGTGATTTATCATATATCAAGTCATTTTCATTTGATGATGACTCAGAAGAAGGTAGCCTCGATTACTTCAGCTATATAAATGAATTAGTCTTAGATACCGGAACAAAGATCAATCCAACTCTTGGCTTTGCAAGCAATAATCTTATTAATGCTGCCTTTGATAGTGGTGATCAGTTCTTCATTATTCCAGGTGTCATCATTCCTTTTGGCGAGGAAGATCAATCTCAAGCAAGAATTGGGGTCCCAATAGGTTTAGCACAACCTTCAGGAGTCTTTGGCTATGACATTGGCGTACAAGCAAACTTCTTTACTATCTTCTAAGTCCTAAGTTCAAACAAGATTGCCCGAATATGAGGCAAATCATAATCTTCAAGCAGTTCAAAGAATTTCTTCTCAAGCATGGGCTTAAGAAACTGAAGTTCATTTGCCATCACAGCTGAACGGACTCCAATCACCAGATCACGCTCCCGATCAATCCTATGCACAAAAGTATATTCTTGCAATTTCTTTGATAGAGCAGGCTTGAGACTATCTTTTAAGAAATTATCCCAAAGACGAATGATTTTAAGGTCACCCATTTTACCTTCAATATTCAAACCTTTGAAGACAGATGGTAGA
>JAPPOW010000130.1:24013-40049 GCA_028817775.1 Candidatus Melainabacteria bacterium
ATTGAGATTGGATCTTCGAGCTTTGTTTTACGTTTCATCTGTCATCCTGAGGAGCCTTTTAAAAAGGCGACGTCAGGACCTCCTTGCTGTTTGCAATAGCCCCCGCTTCTACTTCTAAAATCTGTGCGCTCTCACTCCACTTCTCTAAGTGTTTACCAATATGAGTAGTGGTAATAATGACTTGAGTTTCTGGATTCACACTATCCAAAAGAAAATCTTGTCTATCTTCATCAAGTTCAGCCAGCACATCATCCAAGAGCAAGATTGGATAGTCACCATGTTTCTCTTTATGCAACTCTAGTTCAGCAAGTTTAATAGCAAGAGTAATGCTACGGCGCTCACCTTGAGAAGCAAAACTTTTGGCTTCTGAATCTTTGAGTTTAAATTCAATCTCATCACGCTGCGGTCCCAAGTTAGAGTAACCTCGAGCAAAGTCACGAGCACGCACTCCATCAAGATCATCTTGATCAATTTGAACTCCTTGGTAGTTAAGCTCTAGCTCAGCATCAGAACCAGAAATCTCACGGTAATAACGAGCTGCAATTGGTGCAATCTCCATAATGAAATTTGCTCTAAGACTAGTAAGCTCATTAGCTGCTTCAATATAGATTTCATCCCAGACAGCAAGCTGCTCACACTGGCTCTCACTCAAATCACGGTAATAGTAATTGCCAAGCTCGATCATTTCTTTGAAGAATGAATTTCTTTGTTTCAAGATTCCTTCAAACTTAGTCAGGCTTTCATCATAATTAAAATCAAGCTGAGAGATCACAGAGTTCATCCAATCCCTACGACCAGCTGGTGGTCCAGTGACAATCTCGATATCATCAACCATAAAGGAAACTGAGAAAATATGATGCAGTAGTTCTTTTGGTTTGCGGCTAACTTCATTGATCTTGAGAGTTCTGCGTCCACTTGCTCTAATCAATAATGAAATATCAATATCTTCTTCACTATTTTGAGCCCGAGCATGAATCACCGCTTCCTTCATATCAAAATTCACCAGTTCTTTATCGCGACTCGCCCGGCGTGATTTGATATGACTCAAGATTTGAATCACTTCAAGTAGGTTAGATTTTCCCTGTGCGTTTATTACAATGATAATTAGTTTTGGGGCGAGTGAAGTCAATTGCTGCTTCAATATAGTTGCGAAAACCAATTAATTTAAGTGATTTGACAAACATCTGTGCTTATCATAACAAATCCTAGTTTTCGCCCTATAATACTGGGGTGCGTAATGCTGTCACTACAAATAAATTGGGATTGCTTTGGCTGCTTTGCAGCCTTGCAGTGACGGTGGGTGCGGTTAAAGCTGAGCCCAACAAGTTGTATTTCCCAATTGCAAAAGAAGAAGTCAAAACTCAGACTCAAACTACTCTGCCTTCTAAAGCCATGGTCGATATCATTGCTGATGAAATCAACTACGACCAGAACCAAAGTTTCTATGAAGCCAAGGGCAATGCTGAGACTTACTTAGCAAATAAGGATGCAACTTTGTTTGCTGACTATATCAGTTATGATGCCGAGACCAAGTTAATGGAAGCGACTGGCAATATCAAAATGCTCCAGGGTACTGATACCATCTATGGTAATTATATTTCCTTTGATCTAAGTACAAATGAGTATCAACTCAAAGAACCTAGGCTCTATGCTGCTGGTATCAAGATGAAAGCTCGCAACTTGAGTTCTACTTTTATTGAGCGCGAAGAAGGCAAGCGTTCCAAGAATGTACTTAAGTTTGAAAATGGTACAGCTGCTCTTGCTGAACCAATTTCGGTTTACTCGCATGCTACAAGATTGCGCACTCGCTATGGGCGTGAGCAACGCCGCTTCAACCAAAACCGTGAAGTCGATTGGGCTGATACTGCAGATACTAGAAGCTTGCGTTATTCAGCAGAAGAAGTTTACTTCGACAATACTCGCAAGACTAATAATTTAAAAATCAAAGGTGCTCGAATTTGGGTCAATGATAACTTAAGTATTCCATCGCCTGTACATATCACTACTACTGTTGGTGAAGCTGCGCAGACAAAATTCAAGGGACCAATTTTTGGTACTCGTGAGCGGATTGGTGGCTTTGCAGTGGGTCCAAGATTTTTCTTAGAAACTGACCCAGGGGTCTTTTCTTTGGTGCCACTAGTGCAGATTGGTAATGGTCCAGACTTTGGTTTTGGTGGGATTGCAAGTTTCAATACTCCTGGTGACAATACCGCTATCATGGGCGGTTACGGTAGCTTAGAGAATCGATTCATCCTTAATGCTCACCAAAATATCTGGCATCGCTATATTCAAGCCGACGCTTTAGTGAATCAGTTTAAACGTAATAGTGTCTTTGGTTCGAGTCAGGTCGGGCAGCTCTATGATTTGTCGACTGACTTTAGATTGAAGTTACCGTTTATGGATGAGCGCGGTATGCGTATCCGTGGTGCAGCGGGTTGGGCTAAGGACAATAATGATCTTTTCAGTCAGGAGCGCCGTGAGCAGTTAGCTGAAGAGCGTAATGTTGGTGGTGAAGGTAAGGAGCACTCTGGTTTCCGTACTGAAATTGAGACAGACTTCTACACCAAACCACTTTGGCGTCATGGTAACGAACGTTACAATTTTAGTTTGCGCGCTCGCACTCAGGCAGCATTCAGAATTTATGATAGCGGTGATACTTTCCGAGTGGCTCGTTTTGGTCCAGCCATTGAAGCCCGCATTGATAATTTGAGTTTTGAGTTGGCTTATTTGTTTGGTGTCATCGGCGGTAGATCACCATTCTTGTTTGATCAATTCGTCGATGGTAAACAAGCAGTGATTCTTGATGGTGACTATGTCGTTAACAAATGGTTCTCTATTGGTACTTTGCTGACCTATAGTGTTGATAGAGAAAGGTTCACACGTAATCAATTGCGTACAGAATTTGGTCCGCAGGACTTTAAAGTTAGACTGAGCTACGATACCATCCGTAACCAAATAGGCTTAGGGTTTAACGTGATCTTTGGTGATACTGTTGAATTTGACAAATTAAGAGTCAGAATCTGACGTCATTGCGAGGAGTAAAACGACGAAGCAACCTAATGCAAAAATCCTTGCTTGTGCATTGGATTGCTTCACTTTGTTCGCAATGACCGGCAATATCTAGGTAAAAACCACTAAAGTTAACTATATTTAAGGTAAAAACCATGTCAAAGCCTAAGCTGTATTGACGTTGTAATAGCATCATTCAAGGAAGTCCCCCCGAATCAAAAACCAGCTCTACGGAGCTGGTTTTTACTTTAGACAGACGACTTGATAAAAAGCCAATCTTCCTGTATTATCTTAGTTCTATCCCTCTCAAAGACGAGAAACTTGATGACCACTATAAGCCTAATAAATTCACTCCCTACTCTAGCCAAGGCTTATGAACAAGATGATGCTGAAGATATTGCAGCTGATAGAAGTTCCCTTCCAGCTCCAAAGGCAGAACTAGAATTAGTTGCAGTAGTACCAATCAGTGGAGAACTTAGCAATAGTAATTTTTTCTTGCAACTAAAAGATCTAGCTAGGCTAAATTTGGAGCCAGAAAGATTTGAACTTATCTACGTTGTCAACAATACCAAAGCATCAAAAAAAAACTTGAGAGATAATTATCGAGAGAATCAATTAATACTTGACTTGATTCAGTACCTCAATGGTGAGACAGTTGATCTACCTTCTCGCTTACAGGCGTGGCAAGCAGAAATTATAGAAGAAGCCAAAAGGAAAAAAATAAATATCAGGTCTCTAGATTTATCATCAGAGGGGGTAAGTGAGAAAAATATTACTAGGGATAGAATTCAAGGTCACAGGCTCGCACACAGAAGGTTGGCTGAAACTGGTGATGGAATAGTTATCACCCTAGACGCTGACACCAGATTTAGACAAGATCTGCTACAGAACACTATTGATCAAATCAATACTAGGGGATTAAATATGATCAACTTTGTGCCTGATTATCAACTTTCAGAGACCCCAAAATCCAGAGGTATGGATTTTGCCCTGAGTCATCCCGAACATAGATTTAAGCATCACTACTTTAAATTAGCTAGACTCCTGTCTTGTCCTACAAGGTCCAATTGGAAAGCCTATAGAGCTTCTTCATTAGATTTGCCTGTTCGTTTTGATCTAGATTCGCACGCTATTATGCACTCTTTGGAGCCAAGTAGTCACGTGGGTAGAGCTTATGGGTTTGAACTTTATACCTCTGATAGAGCAAGGGATCATGATACCGGAGGCCAATGTGGAGCCACCAGACTGACAGATTTTGTCAACCAGGATTATGAGTCTGAGGCATTTAGAGCTATTAACGCTCATAGTTTTCTAGCAAGGTACCTCGAGGGAAGATCACTCTGCCCTGCTGATTTATGTTCTGCAATAGAGTTTGCTGAATCGATTAGGGAAAAGTTAAGAGAGGAAATAGACAGATCCGATCATCATTTCTTTGATAGTTTGATCAATGAATCTATCCGAAAAGAAAGAGCACGATTTGGCTACAAAAGATCTCTGGTGCATAGGCTTATCAAGTCTGAATTTGATGTTAATGAAAACTTGGGTAAACCAATTTTTGAAAGAGGATCTTATGGAGCTGATTTTCTAGCCAGAAATAGTTGGTTTGAGGCAAAAATCTTTTCCTTATATGCAGGTCATGATGATCCAGCAGCAGCAATAGAAGCCGCTGCTGAACAATACCCTGAATTCTTGGGTGATTTTGATAGAACAGAATATACTAAGGCGACGGCAATCCTTGCTGGCATAAACAAATTTCTTGAATATCAAATGAGCTAAGATTCTCTAAGCCCTGACATTGCAATCCCCCTCACAAAATATTTCTGAGTAATCAAGAATAAAATTAAAACTGGAATAATCATCAGTAAGACTGAAGCCATCAGTGGTCCCCACTCTGCGCCGCCTAATTTACTTTGGTATTGCTGCAGGGCCAGTGACAAGGTGTACTTGTTCTCGTCAGTAAGGAAGATACTCGGTTTTAGTAAATCATTCCAAGTGATTAGAAATTGAAACAAACCTACTACCATCAGTGCTGGCTTGGCTAGTGGTAAATAAATATCCTTCCAAATTTGAAACTCAG
Source organism: Candidatus Melainabacteria bacterium (assembly GCA_028817775.1). GTDB lineage: Bacteria > Cyanobacteriota > Vampirovibrionia > LMEP-6097 > LMEP-6097 > JABHOV01. Next base: position 29,100 of record JAPPOW010000130.1, read on the forward strand.
TAGCGCCGTCAATACGAGCTGAATCAGCCAGATCTTTAGGGATGCTTAAGAAAAATTGTCTCAAAAGAAATATATAGAAAGGTAAACCGCAGAAGTAAGGAACGATTAGTGGCAACATAGTACCATACCAACCAAGCTGCTTAAACAAAGTAAACTGAGGTACCATCAAAACCATATCAGGTAGCATGATTGTCGCTAGCGTAATCATAAAGACTAGCTCACGTCCGCGCCACTCAAGTGCCGCAAAAGCATAGGCAGCAAGTGAAGAAGCAATAATCACTCCGGCTATATTAAAAATCGCGAGGTAGACAGTATTGAGCAAAGAACGCAAGAAGCTAATTTTGGAAATTGCTACTGTAAAATTTGACCAGTGAATAGGATCTGGAATCCACTCAAAGCTAGCACTGTATATTTGCTCAGAGCCCTTGAGGCTAGTCGACAGAATGCATAGCAGCGGCACTAAAAAAATTGCTGAGATTAAAATTAAACTTAGGTGCGCGGCTAATTTTTTCATTTGGATTTGACAAACCAATCGCCAGTGGCTCTTGCAATCAACTTACCTTCTTGGTTCTTGATACCACCTTCAACATAGCAAATCGTTCTACCTTGTTTAACAATCTCACCCCAAGCCGTCAGCACATCGTCTTCATGACCGGGGCGTAAATAATTTACATTCATTTGCAAGGTCACCACTGATTCAGCCTTGTCCATAAAATTACAAGTCACTGCACCCGACATAGCAATATCACAAAGCGAACTGATCACACCACCATGAACTGAACGACCAATATTGAGGTGTTCTTCTTCAATCTCTAGTGAAATTTCACAACGACTATCTTTGTAATCTACAAACTTAACCCCAAGATGATTTTCAAAGGAACTCTTGTACCTATCCTTGGTGATTTTGGCTACTTCATCAATCTTTGACATTGATTTCAGTATATCGTATTATCGGCCCTTTCTTACGCCGGTTTCCATGTGGCAGACACCTAATTTACGCTATTTTGCCAGGGGCTATGCAATAATGTCTCTGTGCTTCAGACCCGTAAACTTAATTTGATCGATATCTTCAGGCTGAAGAAAGACTTGCTCTGGGGCAAGTATTATTATGGTTTATTTGAAGATGGTAAATTAGTTGACTCACTGCTTTATTCTAAGCTCTACAATAACAAACGGCTCTACATGATTCACAATTGTGGGCGTCATGCTCGTGATTTTGTTAACAAATTTATCAGCCACTTTGCCAAGAAAAAAGTACGTTATTTCTTGGCTGAATTTGATGAATCTGAACAAGCACAGGATATAGAATTCATGCATAGTTGTGGTTTCAAGCGCTATAACCGTAATTATTGTTTTGAATATGGAGCTGGTGAGATTAAAGCTAACGCTAATCCAAGTGTCCATTGCCGTAGTCTTGAGCGAGAGGATATTGATCACTTGGTTGATATAGATGCAAGTAGTCAAATTTTGGAGTATCGTGATGAACTTTACCGCAATAAAAAATTCCTCAAGGAAGAGCATGAAAATATAGTGGTCTTTTGCAGGGCTGCTGATACTAAAGAAGTCATTGGCTTTGCTATCAAGCGAGAAGGGGTGCATGAATCAAGTTATGAATTTATTTTTCAAGGCAAGATGTTAGCCGAACTGGATAACTATATCCAAGCTTTTGCTGAGCACTATATTCATTTTGAGAAGCACGCTGATAGTTTTAGGTTCATTCTTAATGAAAACCATAAGGACCAATTTAAAGATTTAGAGCAAGAACATAAACTAACTTGGGTTAGTCAATGTTTGATTCGAGAGGGCGCGCCGCGGATACGTGATCACAAGCTCGCTACTTCGCTAGCGTTCAAGCGAGCAACACAAACTAACCTAAGCTAATTGAGAGATTGGTTTCACCGTGACCAACTGGTATATCTTTGCGGATTTTAAGATCTTTACGTTTGGCAAGCTCACTTAGATAGTCAGCTGGATACTCAGCTTCGCTAGCAATCCCAAGCTGCAATTCAGCGATATCATCAAAGCAGCCAGCATGCTCTAATTGATAGAACATCTTCTCAATTTTGTAACTTGGTTCCTTACAATCTTCCAGAAACAAAATACTGTCACTGAAATTAGGCAAGTATCTTGTACCAACTAGGCTTGATATTAAACTTAAATTACCGCCAAGCACTCTAGTACCAGTATTAAGCCTGAAGTCATAATCCACATAGGCAGCGGGATCTAATTGTTCTAGTAGGTTAATGAAACTCTCACGAGAATTTTGCTTGAGTTCTGGTAGTTCAAGCAAGATTGGCGTGTGAAATAATTCAAGCTCAGAATTATAAGCTTGAGTGTAGAGGGCAGCAAATAAAGCCGTCAGATCACTATAGCCAAGTACTGGCTTAGGGTTCTTCTTAATATAGTCGTAGTCAAGCTTATCAAGCAGTTGCATACAGCCATAACCGCCACGCATCGCTAGAAGAATATCCACTTCTGGATCAGACCAGAGTTGCATCATGGCATCAATTCTTTCTTGAGGTCTGCCTGGAAAAAATGAACCTGGGCAAAGTTCGTCTTGTAATTCAAGGTTGCTAGCTAGCTTAATTTTAAAACCCAAAGTTTCAAGGAAATTAATTCCTGCAGTCAAGCCCTCTGTTTCTTTGAGGGCAGAGGCAGGAGCAAAGATTCCAATTGTGGAAATTTTAGGCACTTTAATATTGTAATGGACATAGCCGGGATGTCCATCTTAAGCGTAAGTGGCAAAGTTGTTTTTTGAGCCTTGTTGATTAAAATCGTTTTGAGAAGAATAACCGAGTTCTCTCATACCAGTAACTCGTGATTCTTTTGGTAAATCTACCGGGGCTTCTTCTGTTTTGCTGAAATTTGGAGCAGGAGGTCTAGTTTCCAGTGCCTGCACGCCTTGAAACAGTGCAGCGAACTGTTCAGTGTTCAAACGCTGCTTAGGATCATTAGTGATAGCCTCTACTCTTTCCATATATATACAAAGCGCTAATTGCTAATTTTTTAGCTGAAATCCCTTAATTAGGTCTTAATATATCTAAAATAGCCTTGAAATCAGGGGCTTCTGGGGCTTCAAAACTTAGGTCTTCGCCGCTTAGAGGGTGCTTAAAACTGAGTTTATAAGCATGAAGCATGGGTCTTTCAACATTGAAACTAGTTTTCTTACTGGCGCCATAAACTAGATCACCAATGATTGGAAAATTGATTGAAGCCATGTGGACACGAATTTGATGAGTGCGACCAGTATCCAATTCACACTCGATATAACTATAGTTTTTGCCACCAAATTCTAAATGCTCAAGTACTTGGTAACGAGTGAGGGCATGACGAGCGTTAGCCGCAGTGCTTACAGACATGCGCTTGCGATCTCTAGTGTCGCGACCGATGGCCTTATTAATCTCACCACGATTTTCCTTGATCTTGCCCTGCACTATCGCACGGTATCTACGCTTACAAGTTCTGTCTTGAATTTGCTTAGCGAGTGACTGGTGAGCTTCATTAGATTTAGCTACCACGATTAAACCGGAAGTATCTTTGTCCAAGCGGTGTACAATACCAGGGCGCAGTACGCCATTAATGTCTGAAAGTTGATCTTTGCAATGATGTAGCACGGCATTAACCAAAGTACCAGAATAGAGTCCAGGAGCAGGATGTACCACCATGGCTATTGGCTTATTTATTACTAGAAGGTGCTCATCTTCATAAACAATATCTATTGGAATCTTTTCTGCTTTGATTTGTAATTCTTCAGCTTCAGGTAGCTCCAATTCAATTTCATCATCAAGCTCTAGTTTGTAACTAGCTTTGCAAGCCTTGCCATTGACTTGAATATTGCCTGCCTCAATTAATTTTTTGAGATAGGAGCGAGACAAACCGAGCTCACTAAGTTGACTAAGATAAGCATCGAGCCTAAGCCCGCTTTCTTCGACTAAGACTTTCACTTATACTCTCCCAAATAATTATTGCTACTCCAATATTTAGAGCTATGTCTGAAATATTAAAGACTGCAAAGTCGATAAACAGTGGATTGATGAAGTCAACTACATAGCCATAGAGAAATCTATCAATTAAATTACCAAGCCCACCAGCAATGATCAGTATCATGCCTAAACCGAATTGTTTTTGACTCCAAGCCCAGTAAATCAAAGCAAGCACTATCAAAGAATTGACTAAGGTCAAAAGCATTGGCATATCATTCAATAAACTAAATGCAATCCCGGTATTCTCTGCATAGCGAAACTCCAAAACACCAGGTAGAATTTCCACTGCAGCTTTGGATTTGAGCTCAGTCATCGCCCAGATCTTAGTGAGTCTATCAAGTACCAGAACTAGCGCAAGCCAGAGCATTATTTCTTTTTCTTCTTGTTCTTCTCTTCCATTGCTTTGGCTTTGCGGCGCATCTGGTCAAGATTTTGCATTGCTGCAATTGCGCTCTTTCCTTGCATCTTCGCTGAAGCATAAGCAGAACTTGCTTGTAACAAAATATTAGTGGCTACCATATCAAGTTTGGCTTCCCCACGTTTGAAATAGCCCCAAATAGTTAATGGTAAAAATACCGCTGCTGCAATAGCATAGATTTGAATACTTGGGTTAGTGAAGCTTAGTGGCTTGGCTGCAAAAGTCAAACTAGTTAGAATAATTAAACCAAGCATCCCCAACAAAAATGGAATCATTTTGATTAAGGTCAACTTTTGCAAGTTCTCAGCTTTCTTAGTTGTCATTTCACTAATCTGCAGAGCTACCTGTGAGTGGACCTTGTCCTTCTCCATGCGTTTGACTACTTCATAGATATGCTTCTCACTAGGATCTGCTTTATCCTTACGAATCATACGCATCAAGGTTGACCAAGTAGAAAAACTACTCATTTCATCTTTGACTTGGCGAGTGACTCCTGCCACAAAATTGCCATAAAGCTTCTCAGCCTTCTCCTGATTAGCCTTGGATACGGTCAAATCCGGCTGTTTCATTACCATTTTTTGTTTTTTGCTTACTTGCATACTAAGTTTTGTATTCTAGCATGCACCTCGGAGATCCTGGTCCTGACGCATTTGCTCAGGACAGGCTGGACTTGGATTCTTTGCTAAGGATGGCTTATAATGAGAGTATGAAGCTTGCAAAACCCTTGTCAATCTTGCTTATTTCCTCATTGGTGCTGCCAGTAATGGCAATTTACCCAAGTGGCAAAGTTAAACTGCACAACGCTAAACTTGTTTCACACAAAAAAGATGTTTTGGGCAAAGCTTGGTTTAAGTATATAGATGACTACCCTGAATTACTTCTAAAGAAGGACAAAGATTACAAGATTGATCAATACTGTAGTTTTGAAATTCAAGCCGATGAAAAAGGTGGCTTTGATTTGGATTCAATCAAACTTGCCAAGCATGAGAATAATTTTGGTTATAATCTCAAAGCAATTCAATTCTTGCGTGAGACTCCGATTAAAGTTAAACAGAAAAATTCTGAGAAACCGATAAAACTAGAATTTGTTTACCACAGCTTCTAGGCTTGTCATCCTGAGGAGCAGCGAAGCTGTGACGTCAGGACCTGCTTGGCTCAGCAACGGGTTCCTGACGTCCCCTTCGACTGCACTCAAGGTCCTCAGGATGACAGTAGGCTCTCCTTGGCACGCTTACTGAGTTCATCCAACTCAAATCTATGAATCTGTAACTGTAATTGCTCTAATTTTGGATCATAGCTGATTGCTTGTAATTTAAGACCAGCAATATGTGCAAGTATGAGGGCATGGAGACGCATTGAGATGATCGTCTCAGCACAGTTCTCAAGAATCAAAATCAATTCTTCTGGTTTGTAGTCAGCGGCTTTGATTTCAGTATACTTTCTCATCCCTAGTAATTCTTTGACTTGATCATTATCACCTTCTTGCATTTCAAGTAGTATGATCGGTGACTTTTTGTCAGAAGCCAAAACTTGTTTGAGTAGATCTTTGTAATCTTCAAATGGATCAAGTTTACGTAGTGCAAGTACCAGTGCACCCTTGACTTGAGGTATTTTGATTTTGAGTTTAGGTTTGGCTTTGCGGTAATCTTCAACCAAGTGCCAAGCTAAGTCAGAACCATAGTAATGATCTAAATCTAATGACTTGAGTAAATCAGAACTTGCCATATCGCGAACGCTGATATTGTCGGCTAATTTAAGGGCAAAGTAACTGGTTATTTTAGAAACTGGGCTTGAAAGTGGGCCGATGCCTTGAGCCAAGATACTGATCTCAGTACGAGTCATCCAGGCATAGAACAAGACTAAAGAATAATAAAGAGGGCTCATCCAGCCACTAAGGTCTTGAAATAGCCCACCGACTGCAATAATTTTTTCAGCTTTATAAATCAAGCTAAGGTGCTCCCAGAAAGAGTTTGCACGACTTAGCCGCTCTGAGCCAGGGTATTGTTTCTCGACGATTTTCGCCAAGATTTCATCACCGTAATTATCACCACAAAAGTAACCAAAAACTAAAATCATCTTTACTTAGATTATTATATACTTAGCGATGTGTCCAAGGATTCCAAAACCAGGGTTTTTTCAATAATTGCCCATATCGATCATGGCAAGTCAACGCTTGCTGATCGTTTATTGGAAGCTACTGGCACTATTTCGCAGCGTGATATGCAAGCACAGCTCATGGACACTATGGATATTGAGCGTGAGCGCGGTATTACTATCAAACTTAATATGGCAAGGATGGAACACAAGGGTTACACCTTGAATCTAATTGATACTCCTGGTCACGTTGATTTTACTTATGAAGTTTCTCGTTCATTGGCTGCTTGTGAAGGAGCACTCTTGGTGGTTGACGCTAGTCAAGGAGTCGAAGCTCAGACTTTGGCTAATGTTTACCTAGCAATAGAGAATGATCTTGAAATTATTCCAGTACTTAACAAAGTTGATTTGCCAAGTGCCGATGTTGAGCGTGTTAAACAAGAGATTGAAGACATAGTTGGTATTGATTGTTCTGATGCTGTTGAAGTCAGTGCCAAGACTGGTCTTAATATCGATCAATTGCTAGATGCAATTATCGAGCGCATACCGCCGGCTGAACATGATCTAGGTAAACCACTCAAGGCTTTGGTTTTTGATAGTTACTATGATTCCTATCTTGGTATTGTGGCTTATGCACGTATTTTAGAAGGCAAGGTGTCCAGGCTGGAAGAAATTGAGTTTATGCAAGCCAAGACTAAGTATCAAGTGACAGAGCTTGGTTACCGTAATCCAAACAAAATTGAAGCTGAGTCGCTTGAAGCTGGGGATGTAGGCTATATCGCTTGTTCAATCAAAGAAATCCAGAGTATCGTTGGTGATACCATTACCAAAACTTCAAACCCAACTGCTGAGCCGGTACCTGGTTACAAGGCTGCGATGCCAGTTGTTTTCTGCGGTCTCTATCCAGTTGACACCAAAGACTACGAAGACCTGAAAGAAGCACTAGAAAAACTTAAACTTAATGATAGTTCAATTACTTTTGAACCAGAAAGCTCTCGAGCATTAGGTTCTGGTTATCGTTGTGGTTTTCTTGGTTTGCTGCATATGGAAGTTGCGCAAGACAGACTTGAGCGTGAGTATGGTCTCAACTTGATTACCACTGCGCCTAGCGTGAGTTACAAAGTACATATGATCAAGGGGGAAGTGATAGAGATTGATAACCCGAGTAATTTGCCTGATCCAACCCATATTGATTTTATTGAAGAACCTTATGTCACGCTCAATGTGATGCTGCCACAGGATTATGTCGGTGCCATCATGGAACTCTGTCAAGAACGTCGCGGCAACTTTATTGATATGAAGCATCTCAATGTTGGTAGTGCTGCATCACGTACTAAGCTACATTATGAGATCCCACTTTCTGAAATTGTTACTGACTTTTTTGATCAACTCAAGTCTCGTTCCAAGGGTTACGCCACTATGGACTATGAAGTTGCTGACTATAAGAAAAATAAATTAGTGAAGATGGACATCTTGCTTAATGGTGAGAAGGTTGATGCACTATCTACAATTGTCTTCCACGAAAGCGCACACACAGTAGGTTCTCGCCTTGCCAAAAAACTCAAAGAAGTAATCCCACCACACTTGTTTGAAGTTCCAATTCAAGCTGCGATCGGTGGCAAGATTGTTGCTCGTGAGACTGTCCGTGCTCAACGTAAGGATGTACTGGCTAAGTGTTACGGTGGTGACATCAGCCGTAAGAAAAAACTACTTGAGAAGCAGAAAAAGGGTAAGAAACGAATGAAGAACGTCGGTTCGGTTGAATTGCCTCAAGAAGCTTTCATGGCCGTCCTTAAGCTTGACTAAATAATTCTTAGTTATTTTGATAATTTGGCAAAGATTCTAGTTCGTCCCACCAGAAAAGTTTCTCCGAATATCAGACGAATTGCTTCCCATTCGGCGCAGCTGCTATCACAAAGTTATTGTTGTTTTGCTTTGCAAAACGAAAAGGCAACGTGAATCCGATATGGGAAGCAATTGTCTGAATTCTCCAAAACTTTTCTTAGTCCCCAGTAGATTCTCTTTTCGTGAGTCTCAAGAAGTGTGCACAAAACAATTTCTCGGATAAAACATTTGCAGGAAAATCAATACTAGCAAGATCGAAGATCTTGTCCATTTTCCGAAACCGTTTTTCCGAAAATTCGTTTTGTGCTAAACTTCGGACTATCACTGAATAATCACCGGAAATATGAAGATAACTAAGAATTATCATGATCGGGGTAATCCGTCTTTGTGGAATACACCCGTGTTAATATATTGAGCATGATAAACCTTTTGAGCACTGTTTTTACAGATTTGCAGCAGAGACTTTTGCAAAACAATTCTGTTAAACCACCAGATACAACCGTTAGTGCTGAGAATTCCCGCCCAGTTTTTGAAGCACTGAGTAGATCACTGGATGATGCTTCTGAGGAGGTTTATGAGCATAATTTTTCAGAGCAACTTATCGAGCCAGGTAGTAAAAAAAGAGGACAAGGGCTTTTTTACGCAGAGACCAAGGTAGATAATAATATGCTCAACGGCTTCACCCATAATCAACAGAAAACCACTCATGGAGGGGTATACCAAACCTTGCTTGATACGGCAATGGCTGGTGCAGCTCAAACTATTGCTGATGAGGACCAAAGAGTTGTCACCTCAACTATGCATACCCAGTTCCTTAAACCAAGTTATAAGGAGGATAAGCTCTACACTGTAGCTCATGTTGTTAACCGCGATGAAAGGGGTCCTGTGACTTGTGACGGTTATGTCGTGAATGACAAATTAGAAATCATTTCAAAGGCTACTGGGCAGTTTATTCGAAGACCGGCTGAAAAGCAAGGAGTGCCAACTCGAGTAGCTGCATAAGCTACTTTGCTTTAGAATGAAAGCTTAGGCTATGCTTGAGCTTTATATATTTAACAAAAATAACAATGGTTTGAGTCGCTGGGATGATAGTGATGCTAGTCCGGCGACTAATCAAATTAGTTTCAACTTAGCTAAGTTCAAAGCCAAAGATGGTTCTGAAAATATTAGTACTGAATTAGTTGGAGAATTAAACCGTCAGCTCAAAGCCAATGATAAATTACTCGAGTTCTTTCAAGACTTAAGTGGTCAGTTTGAGCTTGAAATTATCGATGATTTCCATCATTTGCTTATTTACGATGGCGATCGCAGTACTTTAATCCTTGATTCTAAGATTGTTAACCAACTGACTCCTTGCTATCTTTGGTCATTTTATTATGCGCTGGCTCGAACACAAAAAACTCAAGAACAAATTTACCGTAAGATGTTTAAGTTCTTTGCTAGTTTTGACCATCGTGAGCTGGATGCGGCAATCAAAGAGCTTGCAGGAGATGAGGCTTTGGATGCCGGTGGGCATTTGCAGCACTATCTTAAATTAGTACACAAAACTTTGACTGAGCGCTTTGACTTGGAGCCTTATCATGCAACTCAGCTACTGCGCAATAGAGCCCTAGCTGGCAAGACTCCATTTGACTTGCTTGAGTTTGAGACTATTTCTGCTAACTATGCTCATGACCCATTCTCTGGTGATGCTTGCCAGGAATATTTTGATAGTTTTAATCGTAGTTTTGATAAAAGCTATGCCAAGGCTTATTACCACCACTTGGTTGCATCACTCAAAACAATTGGTCTCAAAACTATTGCTCAACGTGGTTCTAGGGTGGCTCACGAGCAAGGTCCGATCTTGGTTAATTCAACCAAGATTGATGTTGATGAAGAGTTTGAACTTGGTTTGCGCAAAGCTCGCTCGCAAGTGATTGAAGCGGTCTCAAAACTAGAAGATGCTAGTTCTAAGTTTTTTAAATTAGCGGCTGATTTTGGTGAGCGTGATTTTGAGCAAAATGAACTTAAGGATTTGTTTGATTCTAAATTACTCAATATCAATTTAGACTTAGATAATTTTTTCTACTTAGCTCAATCCAAGTCACCAAGAGCTCGTTTCACTAAAGCTGTTAAGGACTTTGCTGAGCATATTGAAGATTATGCTTCAAGCTTGATTCAAGCTGCCAAAGCTTATGACAAAGAGCACTATATTAATTTCTATGAGGCAGTGCGTCAGCAAGAAGCTAAATTGGTTGCAATCTCCTTGGAACTTGAGACTTTGCTAGAAAATAGCGCTCAGAGTAAAGCTCACTCTGTGATTTATATCCAGCGTCCAAGCTCTCGTTCTGGACATTTTATTCCTCGGATTTTATTAGGACAGAAACTATATATAGAAACTGACAAAGGTTCTGAGCAACATAGACTCGAAGCGATACCATTTAATTTTGTTTGCCCTGATTTTAACTATGTAGCTGCTGGTCTTGATGCTTTCTTTGAGAATGCTTCAATCTCAGTTGTGACTGACAGGCAAACTGGTAAGCCTGATATCAAGTGGGAAAATGCTGAAGATTTGGCGATTAGTTTAGCGCCTGGCATGTATCAAGCAATTAAAGCTGCTCAAGATCAGGG
>JAPPOW010000165.1 GCA_028817775.1 Candidatus Melainabacteria bacterium
GCATTATCTAGGAACTTATCAATTAGAATAGGGTACTGAGTATCATCGAGAATAACTCGTTTGAGCCAGTCTTTGACTTCCTTTGGACCATAGACAATTTCCATGCCTCTACCACCAAGCACATAGCTTGGTCTAAGCACCAATGGGAAACCGATTTTTTCTGCTTTGGCAATGGTTTCTTCAACGCTATTGGCAATATCATTGCTAGTTTGTTTTAGACCTAGTTTCTTGAGTAGTTTGCCAAAGCTATCTCTATCTTCAGCAAGATCGATCATCGCTGGGTCAGTACCAATAATTTTGACTCCGTGTGTTTCCAGTGCTTTGCAGATATTAAGTGGCGTTTGACCACCAAGTTGCACTATGACGCCATGTAAATCAGCACCGAGTGATTTTTCTTTGTTCCAAATTGCAAGTACATCTTCTACAGTGATTGGTTCGAAATATAGTTTGTCACTAGTGTCATAGTCAGTAGAAACTGTTTCAGGGTTGTTATTGACCATTATTGTTTCGTAGCCAGCATCTCTTAGAGCGTGAGAAGCGTGCACACAACAGTAATCAAACTCTATCCCTTGTCCAATACGATTAGGACCACCCCCAAGTATCATCACCTTGGCTTTGTCGCCCACTGTAATTTCATCTTCTTCATCGTAACTTGAGTAGTGGTATGGAGTGTATGATTCAAACTCTCCAGCACAGGTGTCAATTGTCTTGTAGACAGGGTTAACACCATATGACTCCCTCAATTCTCTGATGTCTCGTTTACGTACTTTGAAACTATGCTCAATTAGAACGGCAATCTGTTTATCTGCAAAGCCCATTTGTTTAAGATCTTTGAGGCGTTCGGGATTAATAAATGATTTAAGCCTTGATTGAATATCATCACCTTGTGACTTTGCAGCATCATTTTCTAGCTGAATGCTGGCTTGAACTATTTGATTGAGGTGTTCAAGGAACCATCTATCAATCTTGCTCAACTCATGCACTTCTTCTATTGTTGCTCCCAAGTAGAGTGCGTCGAAAATACGGTAGATTCTTTGTGAGCTAGCCAGACTTGCTTCTCTAACTTTTTTGTCTTTGAGTCGTGACTTCTCTTCTTCATCAAGATTGGCAATTTCTCTGACTAAATCTTTATTGATAAAACCGATTGGTCCCTTGCTCTCTAAGCCTCGTAGAGCTTTCTGGAAGCTCTCTTTGAAGCTTCGACCTATAGCCATAGTTTCTCCTACTGATTTCATCTGAGTGCCAAGCTGGTCCTTACTTTCTGGGAATTTTTCAAATGCAAATCTTGGGATTTTGGTAACTACATAGTCAATGCTTGGTTCAAAACTAGCCATCGTAGTTTTAGTAATATCGTTTGGAATTTCATCTAAGCTATAGCCAATAGCTAACTTGGCAGCAATCTTTGCAATTGGAAAACCAGTTGCTTTGGAGGCAAGCGCGCTTGAGCGAGAGACTCGAGGGTTCATTTCAATAATTAGGATCTCACCGTTCTCTGGGTTGAGTGCAAACTGAATATTGCTACCACCTGTTTCAACACCAACAGCTCTAATGATTTTGATCGAAGCATTTCTAAGAGCTTGGTATTCTTTGTCACTGATAGTTTGGGTTGGAGCAACTGTGATGCTGTCACCGGTATGAACCCCCATTGGGTCAAGGTTCTCTATTGCACAGATGATAACAACATTGTCGTTAAGATCACGCATCACTTCAAATTCAATTTCTTTCCAGCCAACAATTGATTGTTCAACTAGTACTTGATTAACAGGGCTTGCTGATAATCCTTTGACCAGTATATTGTCCAGTTCTTCGTAGTTATAAGCAATACCCCCGCCATAACCACCGAGAGTGAAGGCTGGTCTAATAATGACTGGGAAACCAATCTCCTCTGCAATCTGATGTCCTTCTCTTACAGTAGTTGCAATTGATGAAGCGGGCGTTTTGAGATCAATTGAATCCATCAATTTACGGAATTTGTCTCTATCTTCAGCGACTTCAATTGCAGGCAATTTAGCACCAATAAGTTCAACATTATATTTGTCTAGAATTCCTCGCTTGCAAAGTTCAACAGCTGTATTGAGACTAGTCTGTCCGCCCATTGTCGGTAAGATTGCATCAGGACGTTCTTTTTCAATGATTTTTTCTACAAAGTCTGGACTAATTGGTTCAATATAGGTTTGATCAGCAAACTCAGGATCAGTCATGATTGTTGCTGGATTGCTATTAACTAAAATTACTTCAAAGCCTTCTTCTTTGAGAGCTTTACATGCTTGAGTACCGGAGTAATCAAATTCACAAGCTTGACCTATAATAAT
>JAPPOW010000213.1 GCA_028817775.1 Candidatus Melainabacteria bacterium
GGATTGTGGTGAGGGGTCTTTTCTGTTTAAAATTATTTAAATAATGAATGCACTTGCTTTTAACAATACTACTATCAGTGAGACCTTTTTGAAGCATAAATGGGCTGAAGTGGCCGGTACTGATAGTGCTGTGAGTGGATGGACAGATAGTCCGTCAGACTCTACTATCAATGATTTGATTGAACCTGTTATCAAGGCTAGTAATAATAGATCTTCTGTTACTGATTTTCCTACAGATATACAAGCTGATGTGCAGGCATATTTGGCTTTTCGTAAGCTTCCTAGTTTAACTCCATTGGACTTGCTCAAGGGAGCTCTTGACAGACCTGTGACGCTGAAACTGCGTATGGCTTTTTTGACCAGGTTATTTAATCTCTTACTTAATAGTGACCAAGAGTTAAGTCATGGTTCTAAACTATTGAATAGTCTTCATAAGATTGAAAGCGAGAAAGAAAACCTACCAACTTTACTAGGTGCTGCATAGTTGAGTCTGAGGCTTTATAATAGCTCCATGACTCAAGAGCTATTTGAGATTGCAGTAATTGGAGCAGGTGCCGCCGGACAAATGGCAGCTCTACGTTCAGTTCTTAACAATAGAAATACTATTGTTTTCAAGGGCGATGCCAAGACTAACAAGCGTGCTCGCGGAACTTGGGTTTCTAAGGTGGTCAATATGCCATACACCCATTCTGTAGCAAGACCAATATCTGCTGGCACTAGAGACACTTTTAAATGGATTAAAGAAGAATCTGGCTTTGATGATAAATTTACTGAGATTGCAGCTGCTGTCAGTTCTCTCAAAAAAGAAGCTGAGATTTTTGTTCTAGAGGATTCTAAGGGTGAGACTTACCAAGCTCGCTATGTAGTTTTGGCAACTGGCATTATGGATATGCAACCAGAAATTAATGGTTCAATTGAGCCGGTCTTGCCATTTGCAAACAACGGTCATATTGATTATTGCTTGCGTTGTGATGGACATCATGCTCGCGGCAAGATCACTGCAACTATTGGTCACAAAGGTCCAGCTGCTTGGGTTGCTGCTATGTTGCATGAGCGTTACCAACCACCTGAGACCAAAATTTTTACTAACGGCGAGCAGCCAGCTTGGTCTGATGAAGTTGCTGAATTGGTGAAGACTTACAAGATTAAAGTTATCGAGCAAAAGATCACATCAATCAAAGGTGATCCTAAAACGAAGATGGAAGCATTTGTGCTTGAAGATGGTAGTGAAGAACCAGTCGAGTTTGCTTTTGCGATGCTTGGACAAATTGCTTACAACGAACTTGCGCTAGAGCTCGGTGCTGAAGTGACAGATAGAGGCAATGTAATTGCTAATGACAAAGGCGAAACCACAGTACCATCTTTCTATGTCGCTGGTGATTTGCGTGATGGTGGTAAGTATCAAATCTATACTGCTTGGGATCAGGCGGTGGACTCAGTGGATGATATCGATGCTAAGTTGAGGCTAGAGTTGAGGCAGAGGCAATTGCTGTCTTCGTGAGTCTCAAGAAGCGTGCACAAAACAATTTGTCCGAAAAACTTATGCAGACCCAGAACTTGAAAGTATATTCTAATCGGCACGAGTAGAATATACTTTCAAAAAATGTTGTTAAGTCTAGCGTTTGACGATGTCGAATCGTTTTTCGGAAAATTCGTTTTGTGCTAAGCTTCGGACTGGTAGCTAATGGTTCGTAAGATACTTCTCTTGACTAGATAGTGATGGTGAAATTATGATATTAAGTCTAATTAACTGGAGCAAAATGATCAAGCTAGAACATAGTTTGTTCTCGCTTCCTTTTGTTATTAGCTCAGCACTACTAGCAATTCACTACCAAGCCGGTGAGTGGCAGCCAATGGTTTTCTTGTGGATTAGTTTATGCTTAGTTGGCGCGCGTTCAGCCGGTATGACTCTCAATCGAATTTTTGATGCCCAGATTGATGGACTCAATCCGCGCACTCAAAGCCGTGAAATTCCTAGTGGTGTGATTACAAAATCCAATGCTTGGATTTTTGCTATTCTTTCATTGGCGCTACTGATATATTCTGCTTTGCAGTTGCCGCCACTGTGTTTCAAATTATTACCGATTGCTTTGCTGTGGTTATTTGCCTACTCTTGGCTCAAGCGAGTGACTTGGCTTTGTCATTTTTTCTTAGGTACTACCTTAGGTGGTGGTACTCTTGGTGCTTGGATTGCAATTACCGGCAATCTTGAAAGTTTGGCACCAGTTTACTTGTCACTTGCTGTAAGCTTCTGGGTTGCTGGTTTTGATATTTATTATTCATTGCAGGATGCAGATTTTGACTTAAGTCAAAATCTGCATTCGATTCCAGCCAAATTTGGCAAAACAACAGCGATTAAAATTGCTCGTTTCTCACATCTGTTGACACCAATATTTTTGTATCTTTGTGGGCAGGAATTAATGCTTGGAATTTGGTTTAAGCTTGGTATAGTGTTTACTTTAGCTGCACTATATTACGAGCAAAAATTAGTGAGCGAGAATAAAATTGAGCAGGCCTTCTTTACAGTCAACAGTTGGATCTCGGTTTTGATAATGGTCTCCGTGCTATTGGAGCTCTATGCTTAAATACATAGTTAAACATTACAAAGGCTACTTGCTTGGCTTCTTTTGTTTGACTATCACTAATTTATTAGGCGCCTATATCCCACAACTAATTAAGCAGGCTATTGATATGCTTAGTAGCTTAGATTCTGATGCTTTGTTCAAGCTCCTACTCTGGGCTACATTGATGGCAGTCTTGATGGCGCTGATTAGAACAGCTTCTAGGCAAATAATTTTTGCCAGAGGGCGTGAGATTGAGTTTGATCTTAAGAAAGATATATTTAATCATTTGGTTACTCTTCCTCCTAGTTACTTTGCTAATAAACAAGAAGGTTTAGTTTCGACTCAAGCGGGTAGTTTGATTTCAGTTATCACTAATGACGTGCAGTCATTAAGAATGCTGGGTGGCTTTGCTATGCTCAATGTTTTTAACACCTTGGTAGCCTTTGCGATCACTTTACCTTTGATGTTTCAGTTGCATGAAAAACTTACTTGGGCATTTTTGACTTTGATTCCAATTGTGGTTTTCTTTGTTATTGCTCTAAGCTCTAAAATTAAAACTTATCAAACTTGGGTGCAAGAGGAGCTTGCAAAAGTTAGTGAGTTTATCGAACAAAACTTAAGTGGTATCCATATCATCAAGGCTTATGCTCAGGAAGCTGCTGAACTTAAACGTTTTGAGGGCTTCAATAATGGCTTGCGTGATGCCTATATGAAATTAATTCAAGTACGCAGCTTTATTGGTCCCGTGATGCGAGTGATTGCTAGTCTGGGTTTTGTGTTGCTCTTGTATATTGGTGGACAGGCAATTATTGAGCAAGAGTTTTCGGCGGGTGATTTTGCTGCCTACACTCTCTATATCCAAAGGTTAATTTGGCCTATTGCAACTTTAGGTTGGTTGATCACCCTTGTCTATCGCGGGCAAGTAAGCCAAGCTCGTATCAATTCTATTCTTGATGTTGACCCGAGTATTAAAGATAGAGAGAATGCAATTGAGAAAAATAGTTTTGATTCCAAGATAGAGCTCAAAACTCTTGCTAGGACTATTAACAAAGGGGAGAAAGTTGCAATCGTCGGTAGGATTGGTTCAGGTAAAACTATCCTTGCCAATAAATTGATGCATCTTAAGGAGCTTGAAGATGGGGAGATCTTCATTGATGGAGTTGATCTCAAGGATATCAAGCTTGATTCTTTGCGTAGTTTGATTAATATAGTGCCGCAGAATAATTTTTTATTCTCCAATTCAATTGCTGAAAATATTGCTTATGCCCGTGAGCTTGAGCCAGAGCAAATTGAAGAACTGGCTAAACTAGTTTGCATCCATGATGAAATTACGGCGCTACCAGAGGGCTATCAGAGTATAGTCGGTGAGCGCGGCGTAACCCTCTCCGGTGGGCAGAGACAGCGTATCGCTATAGCCAGGGCGCTTGCCGTAGACCCTGAGGTTTTGATTCTTGATGATTCTTTGAGTAGTTTGGATGAAATAAGTGCTCGCAATGTTCTTTGTAATATCCTCAAACAACGTCAGGGCAAGACTACAATTTTTGTTGGACATAATCAAGTACTGCTTGAGCATATGGATCAAGTGATTGAATTGGAGGCAGTCGATGGATAACCTAAAGCTGCTCAAGTCACTCTATCCATTTATCAAGCCTTATTGCAGGCAATTGATTTTGGCAGGCTTGATTTTGCCTATCAGTTCAGCTACTTACTCGGTACAACCAATAATTTTGCAGCAGGCTATTGATGGTCCTGTCAAAGAAGGCAGGCTTGAAGGACTTTGGTTCTATGTTTTACTTTTGCTTGGAATTGTCGCTATTAATTTTCTTTTTCAGGTTTTGCAATTCTTTATTATGAATAAAGTAGGGCAGTCAATGGTTGCTAATGTTCGTTACTCATTGTTTGAGCATCTTGAGTCTCTCTCTATGAGCTTCTTTGATCGTAACCCTGTTGGTAAATCAGTTTCGCGTATGACTAGTGATATGGAGCAGCTGGCTGAAAGTTTTGTTGGTGGTTTGGTATTAATCTTGCTCGATGTTTTTAATATTCTAGGTATTTTGATCTTTATGTTCTACTTGAACTGGAACTTGAGTTTAATTATTTCAGTCTTCTTGATTCCAATCTACCTGGTTACTATTCACTATCAAAAAATATTCCGCGATTCAAACTTAAGGGCACGTGAAGAACTTTCTAAATTAAATTCTTTCTTGCAGCAAAATGTGATTGGTATCTCAGTAGTACAAGCGCTTAATAGCACCGCTAAAAGTATGGAAAAGTTTGCCAAGAACAACCGTAAGTATTTTCATGCCAATGATTCCGCGATCAAAGCTGATGCTCAACTTTCAGCAACCATAGAAATGATTTCAATTCTTGCTATTTTGGCATTAATATTTATTAGTTCAAAATTAATCTCAGCTATGGTTTTGACTCTAGGGGTGATCTTAGCCTTTGTGCAGTACTCACAGTCATTGTTTGAGCCGATTAGAAATTTAAGTGATAGGTTTACCGTAATTCAATCAGCTTTTACTGCAATTGAAAGGATGCAGGAGTTATTAGATGAACCAATTGAGATTAGTGACCGTCATTGCGAGGAGGAACGACGAAGCAATCTAATGCATAATCAGAAACCATCCACTAGATTGCTTCGCTCTGCTCGCAATGACGACGAGCATCTAATTCAATTTAAAAATGTTCAGTTTAAATATGATGATGGTCCGAAGGTATTAGATGATGTCAGTTTTGATGTTGAGCGCGGTAAGAAAATTGCAATTGTTGGTAAAACTGGTTCCGGCAAGAGCACCATCATTAAATTACTTACTAGGCTTTATGAAGTGAACCAGGGTTCAATTATTCTTGAGGGTAAAAAAATCAAAGAAACTCCTCAGGCAGAGTTAAGAACTAAGGTGGCAGTGATTCACCAGGACTCATATATCTTTGCTGGTGACCTTGAGTCTAATATCAAGCTTGGTCGTGATGAAAGCAAGTTAGATATGGATTTGGCAAGAAAGTTCCTTGAGCTGGCTCCTGGCTTGTCTCAGCTTCGGGATTTGCAGAGTGCTAGTCGCATCTCTGCTGGCGAGGAGCAGGTAATTAATTTTGCCAGGGCACTAGTTGCAAGACCAGAAATTTTAGTACTTGATGAAGCGACAGCCAAAATTGATCTTGAAACGGAGCAGGCGATTTATAAACTGTTGAATGAATATATAGAAGGTAAAACTTTAATCACCATTGCCCACCGGATGCAGACAATTGAGAATGCTGATCAGGTTTATGAGCTAAGTGATGGGAAGATCACGCTCAAGAGCTAATTCAAATCTTAATTTGCCGGCTTGCTGACTAATGGTCACTTCGGTCTCATCACCATAGGTTCTTAGTTCACGTGGGTAGTGAACCCCTTCTATATTAAGTTTGCCTTTAGTAGTTGTTAGGCTAGCGCCTTCGGCAAGTTCAAGCTTGACTCTACTTGGAATACGGGTCTTGCCCTCAATAAACTTAGTTTTGACATGATGACCAGCACCAAGCTTGAGTGAAAAACTATTGCCTTGATCAATTAATAACTGAGTGGCTAAATTCTCTCCAGACTTAAGATCTTGGAATTTGACACTAGCTTTGTTATCAAGAAATAACTTGCTTCTATCCAAACCTGGAGTTTGCATAAATAAGCTACTGACATCTTTTGCTGAGAATAATTGGTTAATACGCTTGCCGGAAGGGTTGATCACACCAAGTAATACTCTTGGCTCTTGTCCGGCGCCAGCTTTCAATTCACTATAATTAGTAATTTTGAGTCCAGTAGTCATTCTGTGGGATGTCTCTACTTATTTTTAGCAAACTTAAGTTAAGAGATGATTATACTCGCCACCCATGCCTTAACCTTTACCATTTTTCCAGATAATACCGTAGGACTTATTCGCCTAGAGCTTGATGACGCGATTTCGGTATTATCCAGAAAAGTGGTAAAGGTTAAGGCATGGGTGAGATTCTTAATATTTGATAAGAATGAAATATTTTTTGACTTAAGTAGTGACGACTTGCCAAATCCTTTATATGATATGCCTGTGTTGTGGGGGAAAACATTCAAAATTAAGTGAAAGGTAAAATATGGGAAAGATTTTAAGTTCAGAAGAGGGCAGTTCAGCTAAGTACTTCATGCTCTCCTCTTTAGTTTGGATTGTAATTGGAATGGGATTTGGTCTCCTTGGTGCATTGGAGTTTTCCTTCCCTGATCTCACCAAGGGAATAATGCAGCTGTCCTTTACGCACGTAAGACCAGCGCACGTTAACCTTGTTGCTTTTGGATGGTTATCAATGGCAAATATTGGTTCGTGTCTCTATATGATTCCAGCTCTTTGTAAAACTAAGCTACATTCTGAGAAATTAGCTAATTTTGTTTGCCACGTTTGGAATTTGGTTTGTGCCATTGGAGGCTGGTCATTGCTTAACGGCTATACCGAAGGACGTGAGTATGCTGAATTGCGTGAGCCATTTGACATCCTAGTAGTAGTTGGTTTGCTACTGCTTTCCTATAATTTATTTAGAACAGTTTTGGATCGTAAAGTTGAGAAACTCTATGTTTCAGTTTGGTACATCATGGGCGCATTCTTCTGGATGCCACTTGTTTATATAGTTGGTAACAGAACTTTTGTTGCAATGGATGGACTTAACGACGGTATCCTTAATTGGTTCTATGGTCACAATATTCTTGGTCTTTGGTTCACTGTACTTGGTGTTGGTATTGCATATTACATGCTACCTAAGATGAGTGGTAAACCAATCTGGTCTCACAGTTTGTCAATGCTTGGTTTTTGGACGATTGCGTTTTTCTATGCACCAACTGGTACTCACCACTTGTTACAATCTCCAGTCCCAGAGTGGGCAAAGGCACTTGCTGTAATTTTCTCAGCAGCACTTGTGATTCCAGTAATTTCAGTTCTATGTAACTTCTGGATGACAATGAGGGGCTCTTGGTGGATGTTGTCAACCAATATGCCACTAAGATTTGTGCTTACTGGTGGTTTGTTCTATCTATTCACTTGTTTGCAAGGTCCTTTCCAGGCAACCCGCGGTATCAACTGGTACATCCACTTTACTCAGTGGGTAGTGGGTCACGCGCATGCAGCCTTACTTGGTACCTTCACCTTCTTTGTTATTGGATCTTTGTACTATGGATTACAAAGGTTAACTGGCAAGAGAATCTATAGTGTACGCCTTGTGAAATGGCACTATTGGTTACTATTTATAGGATTTTGTATTTTCTATCTCACGCTTACAATAGCTGGTTTGCAACAATCAGCAGGTTGGGCACTTGGTTATCCTGTAGGCCAGTGGTCACTGGTACTTCCACCAATGTGGTTCTCAAGAGCAGTGGGTGGAGTAATGATGTTTATGAGTAGCTGTCTGTTTGCATACAATATCTACAAAACAATGACAGCTCCAAGTTCAGCAAGTGAAGAGGCTGAACTAGATATGGCAGTTCCTGTCGGCAAGGGAGGCAATTAATTATGGCAAACGAAGATAAAAAAATAGGTGCTAAAGGATATTTGCTACCGGCGGTAGTAGTTGCATTTACTTTCGTGACAATTTACACCATCACGGTATTAATTCCAGACATGAAGGTGATGAAGTCTAATCCGACTAAGTACGCGATGGAGTACGTTGAGAAGGATGCCAGTGGTAATCCGATTATCGATGAAACTGGTAAGCCCAAACTTAGTGCTGCCGGCAGAGGTCGTGCCGTCTATGTAAGAGAAGGATGTTTCTATTGTCACTCTCAATTCGTTAGACCACAGGATAGAGACTTTGGTTCAAGAGTTCATGCTGGTGACTATGCTAATGAGACACCAAATGTACTTGGTACTTCTCGTACTGGTCCTGATCTTAGTAACGAAGGTGGTAAATTACCAGATGCTTGGCAAGTTGGTCACTTGAAAGATCCGCGTGCTTATACGCCTGGTTCGATAATGCCATCCTTTAGTTTCTTGAGCGATGAGGATTTAGGAGATCTTGTTTCTTATATCCAAACTCTAGGACGCAAACGTCTTGATGATCCTAAGAATCGTGGAGTCTATGAGGCTTACTACCCTGAAGCTGATACAGCTTTCTGGAAGAAGTCTGAACATCACAAACCTAATGTCGATAGTGCAGCAGCTGCCAATGGTGGTGCTGGTATCTACAGACAAAACTGTGCAGTATGTCACGGTACCAACGGTCTGGGCAACGGACCTAATGCTCTTGCGATGAACAAGAAACCAGCTAACTTCACAAGACCTTTCTTCAAGTCTTACTCAGACAAGACTTGGTACTACAAGGTTGCAGAAGGGGTTCCTGGCACAAGAATGCCTCGTTGGAAGCTTGCTCTTGAGCCAGAACAAATTTGGTACTTGGTTGCATTCTTGAAGACATTACCTCAAGACCAAGAAGCCATCATCCAGCAATATCAAAGTATCGATGATAAAGCTTGGGAAGGACAATCATTACTTCCTCCAAGACTTAGAGCTGGATACAAAAAGATTGGAGCGAAAAAATTAGCTGGTACTTACCATCCTAATCCTGGCGGAGCGACAGGCTCTGAGTTAGAAGGAGGCGGTGGCGGTGGACACTAATTTCATCACACTTTTTAGCGAGTGGTTTCAAGCAACCTTTCATAAGGAAGCAATTGCAATTTTTGCGGTGCAGTGCTTAGTTTTCTTTGTGATGGCTGGTTATATGGCTTACTTGGCTTGGAAAAATGGAGAATTTAGTGACCTCGAAGCAGCTAAGTACGAGGCGATGAACTTATTATAAAGAGGCAAAACAATGGCAGAAGAAAAGAAAACAACAATTGAATTAGACGAAATGTCACCGATCTCACCAGAGCTTGCAAAATCTTTGGTAACGCCAGCACAGGAATACAAAGTTAGTCACAATAGACCACCTTTGTTCTTGGTGGTGCTTTATATTTTGGTGATTGTTTGGTGCAGTATTAGTTGGATACCTTTTTATGGATATTAAAGTGTTGGAGATAAACAAAGTGCGTATAAATTTTAAAGCTCCTGGTCTCATCCTGTTAGCAATGCTAATGGTGATGATGCCAGTTAGTGCAGCTTCTCGGACTGGGCTTTCGTCTAGTTTGATTACTGAGTGGGAATCAGAAGTAGATAGATCTGAGTGTCCAGATTTTCTTTACCCATCCCATAACCCGTCAATTATCACTGGTAAGAAGGTTTACCAAAACAATTGCGCTAAGTGCCATGGTAGCTTTACTGATGTTGACCCTCAATTGGTGAGCTATATGCGTAAGCGCACTCCGGAGAAACAATTTGAAGCTGTTTGTGGTGGCAATCATAACTTCAAGGTTCGCCTAACAATTGACGAGCGTTGGGATGCTTTGATGTACATGAGAACTCATATCCTTGGTTACTATCCTAAGGGCTCTGATGTGGGGGCTAGTATGGATTCTTTGTTTGGTGGTAACTGTGCTATTTGTCATGGTACTCGCGGACAGGGTGATGGTAACTTACACAAAATGCTTTATCCGCCACCTGCCAACTTCAATATGTTCAAGCGACTCTATACTCGCTCGGATGAAAAATTATTCAATGAAATAAGTTACGGAATTCCATGGACAGCAATGCCTGCTTGGAAAGATAGACATGATTTCGATCGTCACCAAGATTTTGATGAGGAGATGGTTTGGAAATTAGTTCGTTATGTACGTAGCTTTGCTTACTCACAAGAGCTTGATCGTCTCGACAAAGGGCGTCAAAGACTAGAGGAGTACAAAAAATCTATAGGAGAATCAAACTAGAGATGCAATTCGAAAGAA
>JAPPOW010000225.1 GCA_028817775.1 Candidatus Melainabacteria bacterium
TTTGAGCTGCCATTAAAAGAATTAGATCCCCCTAAAAACACAACAAACGATAACCCAACCAGACCTAATAGCTTTATTGATTTTGTAAACAAAAAACTAGTCAAGTATACAACCACAGTCTCTGCATTAACCAACTTCATCAGTGCACCACTAAGATTGTTTGATGACAATCACTTCGGCAAAAGATTTACCAACTGGCTAAGTATGTTTCTTACCAAGTCTCACCTCTTGACCTATGCGGCAGCAGGTCTTGATGCTGCCTTTAAACAAAAGAATCCATTTCTGGTTTTCTCCTTTGCAACCGAAGGGATTGCAGCTATCTTTGGACTAAGAAAAATTTATATGTTTAGAGGAATTGCAACTGGAGTTGATGGGGCGGTAGCTGCCTTTAAAGAAAAATTCAAAGAAGAAAACCCAGGGCAAGATTACAAGTTCAAAACCTTTACTGATGGTTTCAAACATGGCTTAAGTGAATTTAAAAAGATAGCTGGAGAAATAATCAAAGAACCTTCTCTACTCTATAAGTTGGATGGCGTGCATACATTGGTATCTTCCTCAATCATGATGGTAGCCGGTGCACTCTGGGGTATGCTAGTCAATGACAAAGTTGGTGGCTCGATTAGAGATATTTTCGGTGGTTTCAATGATATTGGACTAACAAGATTAGAAAACCCAACAGCAAGGCAAGCTGGTATCTACTACGTTATGGGAACAGCCAAAGATTTCATTGCTAGATTCTTTGGTGACTTTACAGCCAAAGCGCTTGGCATCGGCGATGTTGACAAATTCAAACGCTTTAGAGATTTATTTCATGAACTTGCACTAGGCTTTGATAGAATTGGTCAACTTTATTTCTTGCGTTACAACCAAGAACAAGAGAAAGCACCAGTCATAGCTCAACCAATAACTATTAAATTGGATAAAGAAAATCCTGATATTGAAGCAAAGCAATTTTTGCACCAAATGGCAGTCTAAGCCATGGTGCCAGCTAACTCTTTATCAGCCATAGCTTGAATTTGATTCTTCTCATCAACTAAAACAATCTTAGGTTTATAGCCCTCAAGCTCAGCTTCATTTAATTGCACATAAGCACAAATGATAACCAAATCACCTTGGTCAACCAAATGAGCAGCAGCGCCATTAATACCAATGACACCAGAGCCGCGCTCACCCTCAATCACATAAGTAGTAAGACGATTACCGTTTGTAATATCAAGTACTTGCACTTGTTCATTTTCTAACAAACCAGCTGCATCTATTAGATCAGGGTCAATAGTAATACTACCGACATAATCAAGATCACATTCTGTAACAGTTGCTCTATGAATTTTGGAGCTCAGCATTGTCCGCAACATCTTGTTCTTCTCCTGCTTCTTCCTCTGCTCGCTCTGCATCACGCTTCTTGATGCGAGCCTTGTCTGGACCTGGAACTATGTAAACTATTACTGAACGACCACTCATCTTGTCCGGTACTCCATCTGCAGCACCCTCTTCCATCAGGTCATTCAAAAATCTTTCTGCAAGCTCCTTTGCTAGGTGTGAGTGTTGAATCTCACGACCGCGCAAAGTGATATTTAATTTGACACGCTTACCCTTGCCTAAAAATTTCTTAGCGTGATTGAGACGGGTGTTGTAATCACCAATATCAATGTTGTAACGCATCTTGATTTCTTTGTAATCACCACCAGTTTGTTTTTTCTTCTGGCCTTTCTCACGCTTGTTTTGTTCAAACTTATACTTACCGTAATCAGTAATCTTGGCAATTGGTACATCTGACTTGTCTGAAACAACAAACAAATCTAAACCAACTTCTCTTGCTCTATTTAAAGCTTCTTCTTTAGAAATTTCACCCAGGTTGTCCCCGTTGTGATCGATAACTCTTAATCTCTTTGCTCTGATATTTTCGTTGAGCGGAATATAAACTCTCGGCCGTCTGCCGCGATATTGACCTCTGCCTGCCATAATTTAAATTAGTGTGTGCACCTCCACAGATTAGATTCTACCCCGAATTGGGCTTATTTATCCTCTTTTACACAGTTTTACTAGCCATTTGCGCAAGTTCAAAGCAATAATCAGTGCAAGCTTCAAGACCCTCAGGGTTAGCAATGCCCTTACCAACAATATCAAAGCCTGTGCCATGATCAACACTGAGCCTGATATAAGGCATACCAGCAGTCAAATTAATCGCTCGCAAGCCACCCAAACCCTTAATTAATGGCAGAGCTTGATCATGATAGGCATCGATATAGAAATCATAAATCTTTTGTCC
>JAPPOW010000044.1 GCA_028817775.1 Candidatus Melainabacteria bacterium
GCCAAGCACCTAATAGAATAAGAATTTTTTGATTTTCTAATTCTTCGACCAATTCCTCAAATACGGAACGTTTGATTTGCATATTTATAGCATACCATGAAAACGCAAAAATATTGCAATTTTATGGTGCATTTAGGTGAATTGAGGCTCTAAGCCCCCTATCTATTTCTATCGATGGCAGCTTTCAAAGCTTCTGGCTCAGTCTTAGAAATAATCTCAACTCTACCGATATTAGCCTTAGGAATAATAAACCTGGTCTTGCCGTTCTCAACCTTCTTGTCATATTTGAAGGCGTTGATTAGATCTTTGCTTTTAATATCCTCTGGAATTGAATGATTGAGCCCTAGCTTGTTCATTAGTTCAATTACTCGCTCAGTATATTTATTCTTGAAATAACCAAGCTCTTCAGAGAGATAGCAAGCTGAGACTGTACCCATGGCAACAGCTTCACCATGTGAGTAACGCTTGTATTGAGTGACTTCTTCAATAGCGTGACCAAAAGTGTGACCGAGGTTGAGTACGGCACGCATGCCCTTCTCCTTCTCGTCTTGAGCGACAATGCCTGACTTGATACGCAGGCAATGATCGATTACTTCATTGAGTACATCATGATCTTTATTGACAATACCTTCACAGTTATTGTTCAAATGATCAAAGAAACTGTCACCAATCAAGTGATCCCACTCCATACCAAGTAGCGCGTACTTAACCATCTCGCCTAGACCTGATTTGTATTCTTTCTCTGGTAAAGTCTTGAGACAGTCAGAATCAATATGTACCATATGTGGTTGGTAGAAAGTACCAATTAGGTTCTTGCCCTCTGGCACATTGACAGCAGTCTTACCACCGACTGATGAATCAATCATTGATAACAAAGTAGTTGGCACTTGCACATAGTTGATACCACGGTAGTAAGTAGAAGCTGCAAAGCCCACTGTATCACCAACCACACCACCACCAAGAGCGATAATAGTATCCTTGCGTTCAAAATTAAGTGAGAGTAATTTTTGGATGATTAATTGATAGGTAAAGAAGTTCTTGGCATCTTCACCATCATCAATAATCATGCTGTGCACTTTGTAATCCCCAGCAAGTGCATCTTTAACAGTCTTGAGATACTTCTTGGCTACATAGTCTTGGCTGACAATTAGTACATTGGGACCAGGATTGAGTGAACTAATATCAAGTTTGTGTAGTTCCCGGTAGAGAATCTTGTAACGATGCTCGTCACTAGGTACTGCCACTTCAAACTCCTTGATCTTAGGTTTACGTAAACCAAGTGATTTGATGATTTCACGAGCAATTAGATTGATAGATTTGTTACCAGTCTCTATTTGTAAGTGACTGTCCATATAGGCAGGTTTGCGCTCTTCCCAGAGATCCTCAAGTACTTTGAGTTGATCCTGTCCTTTGAGCAGGGGACGGTTTTTGCGGCGTTTGACCCTGTCGTAGAGGTCCTGTGGGTCTGCGATAAGGGTTACTAAAGAAGAGTTACGCTTGAGTAATTTACGGTTGGCATCATCAACAATTGCTCCACCGCCCAGAGAGATAACCAAGTTCTCTTGCTTGCAAAGTTCAGCCATTAATTCAGCTTCAAGTTTACGAAAAGCTTTCTCGCCCTTGTCTTTGAAGATCTCGTTGATAGTTTTGCCCTCACGCTCTTCAATTAGTTCGTCGGTGTCGACAAATTCTTTATTGAGCACATAAGCCAAGTGACGGCCAATGGTCGATTTGCCAGAGCCCATGAGCCCTGTGAGAGAGATGTTTCCTTTGGGATTGAGTTTGATCTTTGCCATTTTTGTTACCACTATTTTAGACCAAATGGTCTAGGTAAATAGTTGAAATTCAAGAAATTTGCTGCAGAAATCAAATCTAGCGTCCGATATCACTAAATGTGGACTTTCATGGGGTTTTAAGTGGAAGTTGAACTGGTCTAATAAATGTGTAGAGGAGTAAATCATGTTAGAACTTAACGAAACCAAAAAAGCTTTATTTACCATAGGAGTTGGTGCCTTTGGTAAGATGTCTGAGTTAATAAAGAATACAGACTACCTTCCTCAAAAACCTAGTTATCTTTTAAAAGTATTAAAAATGGCATATTCGGTTAATACCAACAAAACCGATATGGCTAGTGAGATTGCCAAGGACGGTAATACTGTTGCTGCAATGCTTAATATCCCAGCGCTTGCTGAGAAGTACGACAGAGTTGCTAAGCAAGATGTAGTTAATGCAGTAGGTAAACTTGAAACAACAATGATT
>JAPPOW010000096.1 GCA_028817775.1 Candidatus Melainabacteria bacterium
ACCTCATAGTGCGGCTCAAGACAAGAACCAATATATTCCCACAAAACTGCTTGATCCTCCACCACCATTGCCCTGCCAGCCTGAACTGGTTTGTAGCTTGGATCAGCTACAAATGATTGTTTTGATAATTTTTCTAACTCTTCTAAACTAATGCTATTTGTCATTCATTCTCCTTATATAAGATCTGCAACGATCTCCATTTTTTTCTTTGGCTTGTCTTCATCTATAAACAAAGCTGTGTGTTCAAAATTAATTTGATAAATCAAATAGTCGCCTTGTTCATTACTACTAACCTCTCCAAGCTTAATACCAGGAATCTCTAAATCCTTGAGCTGAGCTACAACTCCTGACTGCTGGGTTCTATTATTCTCAATAATGCTACGCGCCGTTTCATGCAAAATAGTTTGCTGAGCCAAAGCATGATGCAAACTAATTGCTGGCAAAACCCAGCCTCCCATAATAATGAAAGCCAGCAAAGTTACAAAGCCTAGAACTACCTGGTTATGCATTATTCAATCACCAAATCCTCAAGCTCCATATCAACCAAGTTTTCATGACGTCCAACTAACCAATCACTAGTCTGAACTAGTTTACGGCTATTGATTTCGACTGAATCAAGCACAAAGATACTACTGTGAGCAACAAAACTAAATGCAATAATCAGCGCAATTGCAATCATTGCTATCCCACTAATATTCATTAAAACTCAAGCCCCTCCATCTTCAATGGATCAAGTCCAAGATTATTAGGTTTGATTGCTTTATTACTCTGATTAATACCAGCAAGATCAACAGTGTCAGTGACACCATTCTTACGTAACTTGCGGTTGTAATCAGAATAAATATGCTTGCCCTTGTTCATATCCAAATGCGGCAAATCAACATTAGCACTAGCAATTTGTTTCGAACTCTGAGCAATCTCCTGAGCTGACAGTGAAATGAACAAGATATTTTTGTTCTTACGTTTGCGCTTCGATCTACCCCAGAACGGAATGATACGCCCCAGCGGGCTAGTGGATTTAGCTAAGGTCTCTGACTCAGTCATAAAAGCATTGAGAATCACTTCTTGTCCATTTTTGAGCAAGGCGCCGCTATTGACATACTCCTCACTAAAGACTGGAATGCTAATACCCTGGACTGTTGCTACCGTAGCTTCAGCAGCCGAGAGCCTACTAGCGAGTTGAACGTCAATCAATTGATTCTCAAGCCCTGTTACCTTTAGTTCACCCTTGAATCCAATTGGAATATATTCAAAAGTAATTGCAGTATTACCCAAACCGTTGTTTTGTTTTGGAATTGGGAAGCGAGTGCCCTTACCTAGTGAAACCAGCTCACCAGAATGAGTGATCAAAGAAAATTCATTCATCACTCTAAGCACACCCTCTTGCAATAGATCATTCAATCTAAAATTGATCGCAGCATTCTTATAAAGCTTAGCGCTACCACTAACTAAATTGCCGCCATCAATATTATTAGTAAGGCGGTCCCTCAAACCACTAAAGCTATCCATAAAGACAGTAGTAATTAAGTCAGAGACCTTACTCACACTACCTGAAGCAATATCATTGGAGCCAAATGAACCCCGAACATCACCACCAGTGACAGTGGTGTTGAGGCTATTGATAAACTCGTCAGCAAACTTAGAGTCCATCTCCAAGAATCTGACTTTAACGGCAAAACGTTTTGGTTCTTGAATCTGAATATATGAAACTACTTTCTCATTTTCAGAGCACAAAATCAAATCACGATATAGATTATTGGTGTCAATTAATTTATTAGTTGATTCATAAAATTCAACAAAGCTACCATCTTCATTATTATTAGAACTAGTTTGTGCTGGAGCCTGGCTCAAACCAAGATCTTCCATACGTAACTGACCTCCAGGATTAGAGAAGATCTTCACTCCATGATCGCCAATGGCATTGGCAGCAAAGGCTACTGCTAGCATTGCTTTCTTAGAAGATTCAACCGTACCATGCAAATATATATGAGCACCAGCATTATCAGCACCTTCGATTTTGTTATTAACCAAATTCGCTGAGACTACTTTGATCCGCTCATCCTCACTAGGATCCGTTAAACCAAATAACTTGTTGAGCTCATTTTCTAGAGCCGTATAATCATCTTCCACTAAGACTTTGACCTTAATAACTTCATTACCAGCCTGGAAAGTCAACTCTCCACTACCAGTCTTCTTAGCTTTGAGCATGAATTTACGGTAACCATTACGCTCTGGGTTAAGTTTCTCTAGTTCA
>JAPPOW010000184.1 GCA_028817775.1 Candidatus Melainabacteria bacterium
TGGATAAAAATCAAGACATCTCTCACTTAAGTTTTCAAATAGATGGTGGCAGGATTAATACGAAAGATGGCTGGAGAGAAACCAAAACTGCTATCGTCGAAAATAGCTCTGACTTGATTCAAATGACCAAAATTCAAGAGCATGATAAATTTATGGATGAATTCACTTGTATCATCGAAAAGCAAGGCTATGACAAGTATCCAGTGAACAAGGCTCTAATTAGTGATGGAGCCAAATGGATTGGTGATGACTTTGCCAAAGCATATCCAAGAGTCCCGCAAGTTCTAGATTATCCTCACTTGAAGGAGCACTTTTTTGATGCAGCTAAGGTTCTCTTTGGCGAAAATGAAACAGAGAAGAACACAAAATGGGTTAAGCAGCATTTGGATCTTTGCTTCAAAGATGAGATCAAAAAACTGCTTGCAAAAATTGAAAGAGCAAGAAAGAAATTTGGACCAAGATCAAAAAAACGAGAAGCATTGAGACTGCTTCATGGCTATGTAAAAACAAATCAACACAGGATTACCTACAAAACTTTTGAAGCAATGGGCTTGCCAATAGGAAGCGGACGCATTGAAGCTACTATTAAACAAATGAACAGCCCCAGACTTAAATCAGCTTCTATTAAGTGGAGAACTGACAATGCTCAGAAAATACTTGCGCTTAGAAGCACTATTTTTAACAAACAATTTATGGAGATTAAAGTTGCTTAAGCCTCTAAACTTTTACACACCCCGTGGGGTAATTATGTCTCCAATTTTTAGCAGACGGTCGCTTTGCTCCCTGCTTATGGAGCTAACGTTCCTGCAAATGGGCTTCGCCCTGCTCCAGCAGCGAAGTATACGCAGGCACGAAGTGCCATAAGCAGGGAGCCTAGCGACCATACGCCAACAATACATTAAAAGATTCTGTAGGCATAGATTTACTTGCTATAATCTGCTCATTATGTCAAAAGTCAAAGTAGGTATTAACGGTTTTGGGAGAATTGGACGTAACGTATTCCGTACTCTCAACGAAAATTTTGCAGATAGCATCGAAGTGATTGCTATCAATGATCCAGTCTCTGATCCTAATATATCAGCGCACTTGATCAAATATGATTCTATCCTTGGTAGATACAAAGGTACAGTGGAGTCAACTGACGACAGTATCACTGTTGACGGTCGTCAAGCTCAGTTCCTGAAGCAAATGAACCCTGCGGATATCGGCTGGGGCAATCTTGGTGTTGATGTCGTGCTTGAGTGCTCTGGTGTTTTCACTGACGGTACCAAAGCTAAAGCCCACCTTGATGCAGGCGCCAAGAAAGTTTTAATCTCAGCTCCTGCTAAAAATGAAGATATCACTATAGTCATGGGTGTTAACGATGGCGACTACAAGCCTGATGAGCATCACATCATTTCTAACGCTAGTTGTACTACTAACTGCTTGGCTCCAGTAACTAAAGTTCTTGATGACAAGTTTGGTATTGAAGCTGGTTTGATGACTACAATTCATGCTTACACTTCAGACCAAAGATTGTTAGACAATGCGCACAAGGATCCGCGCCGTTCTAGAGCAGCTGCTCAATCAATGATTCCTACTACTACTGGTGCTGCTAAGGCTATCGGTCTAGTCTTACCTCATCTCAATGGTAAACTTAATGGTTTTGCAATCAGAGTTCCAACCCCTAATGTTTCTGTTACTGATGTAACTTTTACATTCAAATCTAATGTAACTAAAGAAGCAATCAATGCTGCACTTAAAGAAGCAGCAGAAGGTGAGCTCAAAGGTGTACTTGATTACACTGAGGAGCCACTGGTATCAATCGACTTCACTTCTGACCCGCATTCTTCAATTGTTGATGCGTCAATGACTACAGTAGTTGGTGATAAACAAGTTAAATTGCTTAGCTGGTACGACAATGAGTATGGCTACTCAAACCGTCTCTGTGAGCTAGCGATCAAAGTCGGTTCTCAATTACCAGTCGCAGCCTAATAGCTTACAAAGCTTATTCGATCAATAGTCTTAGAGATGGTTTTACCATCAACATCTAGCTCTAACACTATATCAACCGTCTCACCAATGGTCTCTTGGTCAAGTTCTAGATTTACTGCAATAATCTCATCAGTAAGAAACTTGGCTTCCTGACCATTGATTCTTGGTTTACGAATTGACTTTGCCAAAGTAAAACCGTAGGTCTCAATATTAGAAATTGAGACAAACATATTTTCAGCAAAAACTCTTTTGGTACTTT
>JAPPOW010000007.1 GCA_028817775.1 Candidatus Melainabacteria bacterium
TAAACTTATGTTAAGTGCAAATATCTGACCTTGGCATAAATAAAACTCATCTTGGCATCCAAGGTCTAAACTCTGCAGATAAGATTGAAGTAATGGCTATGCGCCTACTCAGGCAAGTTAATGATGGCAAACCGCTTAAAGATCATCAAAGACTCTATATCAAAGCTTCAAGTGACTACTTACCACTAGTTTATAAGCTAGAGCAAGTTGCTTACAGAGTTTTTGGTTCTGACTTTGTTAGTATCAGATTAATTGAACCAGAGTTTGAAAAACTCAAAGCAAAATATGGGGGCAAAGATTTTGATTACCATCAAGAATTTGAGCAGCACATGAAAACCAAAGGGGCTGCGGTGCTTGAACTTAGTAACGATAGAAATTATTTCCAAGAAGCAAATCTAAGTCCTCGAGAAACCAACGAACTCAAAGCTAGTATTCAATCAGATATTGATGAGCAAACCAAAAAAATTCTAGAGCTTGACACTGATGAAGTCTTTGAAACTTGTTTAGGCTATGAGGATGGTGACGCCCTCTATATTGAAGCTGCTCGTGATCATATGCACCAAGCATTGCAAGTGGCAGAAGCTGCTTACCAAAAGGGCACCCAGAAAATTGATTTAAAAATCATGGATGAACTGCCACGCTATGATCTGCGCAAACCACTTGCACTCTATGGATCAGAACACGCTCGCAATGAACCTGATTTTATAGAAGGAGCAAGACGTAAGGAATATATCAAAGAAGGCTGTCCAAGATTAATTTTTGATGGCGATCATCCCTATCAATTTGATGGCTTAGGACCAAGCGCCCACCAGAATCTAAGTCGCAGAAGCAGCTTTGTGAGAGGACAGATTCAGGACATAATGCAGGAAGCTCTTGATGAACTACCATGGTGTATTTATTACTCCCCGACCCCACTCTCTGCCAAAGCCGCTGGTTATACAGGCTTTAGAGAAGCAGCAATTCATGCTGCCAAAATTACTCGCAAAGGTGAGCTCAAAGCTCATATCAAAAAAATGCAAGGCATTAGAGACAAGATTAATAGCTTGTTAGAGCAAGGCTATAACACCATACATTACCAATCGATGGATCCAAAGACTAGGCAAGCTGATGGCAAGACTGACCTCTATGTAGAATTGACTAATCTATCTCAGTTTGTTTGCATGGGTTCAGAAACAAAGAACAGCAAGAAAAAATACACAGCCAATGTCCCAAGCGAGGAAACTTTCTCAACTCCACACCGTGCCAAAACTAGAGGCAAGCTTTGCGCTACTAGACCAGCTTTCTTTGATGGCAAAAAAGTTGATGGTATTGAACTAGAGTTTGGTGAAGATGGCAAAGTAGATATGTCCAAAGTCAAAGCTAGTACTAATGAAGATGTACTAATTAACTGGCTGAATGATAGTGAAGAAGCTAAACAACTTGGTGAAGCAGCACTAGTCGCTGGCTCTCAGATTTTTGATACTGGCTTGATTTTTGATAATGTGCTGCTTGATGAGAATGCTACTTGCCATGTAGCACTAGGTAGCTGTCACAAGCGCACAATCAAAGGAGCACTAGATCTTGATGCCGCAGATGCTAAGAATATGATGCGAGAAGCAGGTTGTAATGTTGATCTACCGATGCTTAAGCATAGTGACATTATGATTGGTGATCAACATATGAAAGTGAGCCTTGAAGACGGTGAAGGCGATAAAGAAGCTAAGGTTTTGATTGAAAACAACCAGTTTGTAATATAAGCGGAGCGAAAGCAGAATCCAACACAAATACTCCGAAGGAGCGAGCTATTTTTTCCTTAGTTCAAGGATGAGGAGATTTTTGAGTCCGGAGTTTACTGATGGGTAAATGAGGAACTCAAAAATCGACGAAGACGCAGAAATAAGAAAAAAGAGCCGCGACCTGGTTAAGATATAGGAAACATTGTTTGCAGCTTCATGGCAAGATTCATGTCGCCTTTGATCTTCAACTTCCCTTGCATAAAAGCCATTTGAGAATTAAGTTTACCTTCACGGATAGCCATCCAATCAGCATCAGCAAGTGCAATCTCAACCGAAGGAGCATCAACTCCGCCCTTGATTAAGTCGCAAGCACCGTTTTCAATTTTGAATGCCCAGATACCACCTTGCGGGCCTGAGATATTGAATTGATAAACTGCATTAGTGCCCTGAGCAGCACCTGAGTTGAAGTGGTTTAACATTTCTTCGAATACGTCGCCGATTTGAACCATGTTTCATAG
>JAPPOW010000107.1 GCA_028817775.1 Candidatus Melainabacteria bacterium
GGACAGGCTGGCTTTACTTAGATCAAGATGACAATTTAGACAAGGATTTAAAGTAATCAATACTCATCTTAAGCCCTATCTCTAAGTCTATCTCAGGCTCCCAGTCCAATAATTCTTTGGCTCTAGAAATATCTGGTTTACGGCGCTTGGGATCATCTTGCCCAAGAGGTAAATACTTAATCTCAGACTTGGCAGCAGTAATCTTCTTAATGACATCAGCAAGCTCTAGCATCGTGAACTCAACTGGGTTACCAAGGTTAACTGGCTCATGAAATTCAACACCCATCAAGCGCACAATACCCTCTATCAAGTCATCTACGTACTGAAAACTACGAGTCTGCAAGCCATCACCAAAGACAGTTAAATCCTTGCCCTCAATCGCTTGTGACAAGAAACTACAAACCACCCGACCGTCATCAACCCGCATCCGTGGTCCATAAGTATTGAAAATTCTTATGATGCGAGTATCGATACCGTGCTCGCGGTGATAAGCCATAGTAATAGCTTCGGCAAAGCGTTTAGACTCATCATAGACAGCACGTGGTCCAATAGGATTGACATTACCAAAATAGCTCTCTGGTTGCGGATGCACTTGCGGGCAACCATAAACCTCAGATGTACTAGCCAGAAAAAACTTTGCTCCTTTCTCGCGGGCTAAGCCAAGAGCATTGTGGGTACCTAATGAACCAACCTTGAGAATTGGGATTGCTAACTTTTCAAAATCTACTGGAGAAGCAGGACTGGCAAAGTGCATAACCCAATCAAGATCTTCTTCAATTGAAATAAACTCTGAAACATTATGGTTGATAAATTTAAAACCAGGTACTTTGAGTAAATGCTCAATATTTTCAGTTCTACCGGTAACCAAGTTATCAAGCACAATAACTTTATTGCCTTCTTTGACTAATCTGTCAGCAAGATGAGAGCCGATGAATCCAGCCCCCCCAGTAATAAGAATAGTCTCAGGCACCTCTACCCATCCCTACATAATTAAAACCAATCTCACGCATCTTGCTTGGTGAGTATTGGTTACGCCCATCGATAAACAAATTACCGTTCATCTTCTCAAGTAAAGCTGCCATATCAAGATCACAGTATTCTTTCCACTCAGTAACTAAAATTAGCGCATCTAAACCTTCAGCAAGTTCATCAGGTGAATCAACATAGTCTAGTTCAAAACCAGGGTTTTGTACTTTAGAGTTTTCAATTGCAATTGGATCAGTTGCAACTACTCTTGCTCCAAGCTTCAATAGAGCAGCAGCTATATCAAGCGCTGGCGCATCTCGCAAGTCATCTGTATTTGGTTTGAAAGCTAGACCAAGTAAACCAATTTTCTTACCTTTGATAATTTTGAGGTTCTCTTGCAAGCGCTTGATGACGAGGTCACGCTGCGCGTAGTTTACTTTTTTGGCTGCACTTAAAATCTCAGGCGAGTAATTATACTCCCCGGCAATTTTGATCAAAGCATCTACATCCTTTCCAAAACAACTACCACCCCAGCCAATTCCAGCGTTGAGGAAACGGTGTCCAATTCTAGAGTCTGAACCGATTCCCTTCATTACTTCATTAACATCAGCACCAACTAAATCACAAATATTAGAAATCTGATTAGCAAAACTAATTTTGGTAGCCAAGAAAGAGTTAGCACTGTATTTAATCATCTCAGCAGAAGTAACATCAGTAGAGATCACTTCTACTTCACCAAAGCCTTCTGGACGTAGGCAAAAATCTGGCGCTTTGAAACTTTGAGAGCTCAATTCTTTATAGAGCTGCTTAAGTTTATCAGCCACTCCATTATTATCAGAACCAAGCACAATACGGTCAGGATAGAGAGTATCAGCAATCGCTGAACCTTCACGCAAAAACTCAGGATTAGAAGCTACTGAGAAATTAATCTTCGGTAAGGTTAGAGTAGTCGCTTCATCAGCAATAGTTTCACGTAAAGCAATTCCATTCTCAACCAGCATTGCCACCCAGTTACCAGAACCAACCGGTACTGTAGATTTGTTAATTACAATCGCCCCATCAGGCATATACTTACCAATAGTTTCAGCAGCAGACTTGAGATATTCAAGATTCGGTTCGCCATTTGGTTGAGGTGGTGTACCCACAGCAATGAAAATAAAGTCACCATGAGAAATCACTTCTTCTGGATCCGTGGAGAAACTAGGGTATTTGCCATTGTCCTTACAGATCTGCAAGAGCTCCTCTAAATTACGTTGATAA
>JAPPOW010000180.1 GCA_028817775.1 Candidatus Melainabacteria bacterium
TTCCCTCTGAGAATGGAATTCGATAATTCCAAGATTGATCCAGGCTTATTTGCGGTAAGCGAAGAGGATTCTGAAGCTGAAGAGCGGGCCTATATTCTTTATATCCATGAATATTTTAAAGACAAGCCCGAGCATTTACCCAGTTTGGTGCTCTACCATTTAGTTAGTATCAATTATGGTGATTTTGCTGTAGCTGAGGATGCTGAGTTGTTTGCCTCAAGTGTACTGGCGATGGATAAGGAGGACTATTACCAAAAGCTTTGCGTTTTGGTCGACCAGATTCCAGATAACCAGGCGCCTCCCTCTCGTATTGAACTTGAGGATCAATTGATGAATGGTGGCGGTTCTTGTGGTAGTTCCTGCAGCTGCGCTTCTTAGCATTTGACATAAATCAAAAGCTTTTGATTCGTTATTAGGTATAAGAGTTAAGGATACTGAGTATATCTTATGAAGGTCAATTGGTTACTTTTAGTTTTGGTTTTTCTACTTCTTAGCGTTAGCTTTGTCTTTGATCTATGGGGTGAAAAAGAAAGAAGAGAAGAAATACCCCTGGTTGATTCAAGTTTCATTTCCAAGGATGCAGTTGCTCAGCCTATGCTTGAGGCGAGAACTAAGATGACCAAGATGAACTGTGATTCTTGTCATGCAAATATTGTGCCTGGCAATAAACTTAAAACTAGTGAGCCTATGCACGCTGATATAGTCATGGAGCATGGCAAAAACAAAACTTGCATTACTTGTCATAGCCGGACACATCGAGAGAAATTAAGATCATGGAATGGGCAGGAAGTTCCTTTCTCCAAGAGTGAGGTACTTTGTGGCAAGTGTCATGGTACTAAATTTCGTGACTGGGAGAAGGGAGTGCATGGCAGACTTAATGGACACTGGGATAAAAGTCGTGGTGAACAGGTTCGTCTGACTTGTGTTGCTTGTCACAACCCTCATTCACCTAAGTTTAAGCCTTTGGAACCAGCTCCTGGGCCTCATCACATCCATGAACTCAGAGAGTTTTTGAAGACAGTTAATCATTCAAAAAAAGCTAGCACTGGGCATTAAAAAAATAGTGCAGCCATTGAGGCTGCACTATCAAAAGCTCGTTTGAGAGGAATTGGAGCTTATATTGTTGCGGTTAAGCCAGCACCAATGAACCAGTTATTGTCTTCACCGTCAAAGGTATTTGCGCTAGGAACGCCATACTTCCAAACATAGTAGACAGTAGAGTTGATAGTCTTATTGAATTTATGAATCCAGAAATTCAAGTTGATTATCGGGCTAGTACCAACTCTAGACTCGTTCCAGAGTATATGTGAGGCTAGTATATCTTTGTCAGTAGGTTTAGTTACAAGACCAGCTGTGATTTGGTTGTGAGAGTAGGAAGCTCCTGAACCATCAGTTGCATTGTGCAAGGCATATCTAATATATGAAGTAAGTCTTTTGTGCCACTTTTGCACCCATGATGCATAAGGCACATAGCTAGTGTCACCATCAGTTGTTCCGTTAGGAATGCGGAAGACATCATCGTTAGCATAAATTAAACCGATATTGAATTGACCCGGATATTTCTCTCCCCAATTTTTATTGGCTTCTGAAATACCATAGAAATTATCACCAAAGCTTTCAAGTTGAGCTACCGCAAAAGCTTGCTTGAAACCCCAACGATCAAAGAAGCTATCGCCATCGTTGTCTTTGATTGAAGTAACGAAGCCATAAGAGCCACTTGCTTGAATGCTATTCAAATGATCAGCATCTCTTCTTTGGTTGATTAGATTTAGAATATTGTTGGTGTTTGCAAGAGTGCCAAAGAACGGTCGCTCACCGATATCAAACGGGTCAGGAGCAATTTCATCCTTATCAAAGAATCTTCTGTTGGCAAATTTACCAAAAACAAACTGAGCATCATGTCCGCTGATTTTAAAATCATCTTGAATAAACAATTCTGGTATGTCAACCAAGGCATCGTCAAAAAAATCATCTCTACCTGGGTGATCAATTGTTGTGAAGCCTTCCACTCTGGTTACTATCTTGCCCTCGTGACCGTCCCAATTGTAAAGCGGACTATGGGTTTCAACTCTGTAGTCGATAATTGCATTGTAACCATCGGTACCACCAGAGACGCCATTATTCCAGAAGTGCGCAAAAGTTGTATCTGCATGTACTTCTGTTTCTTTCAGGGATTCCATTAGGTTGATAGTTTCGCCAGCTTCAAGTGGCTCATCATCAAACTTAAGGGCAAAGGCCGGACCAAAGCTTGATAAAAATAAAGCTAGGATCAGTAAGGTTGAATGTGTTTTTTTAATCATATAAATTCTCCATATGAAATATTCCCCGCGACACAATTTAAGCATCGGCTAGATTCAAATTGCTTGACAAAAATCAAGTCTTAATTGAGTTTTATGTTTTTGAAAGCTTTTTCAGGATTGCTAGGCTTAAATTAATCCTCTCCTCAAAAGAGTCTATGCAGGTAAACTCCTCTGGTGAATGGATCTTGCCACCACGGACACCAAGGGTGTCGATATTAACTAGTCCATGCTCAAATAAATTATTACCATCGCAGCAGCCACCAGTATCTCGTTTAGAGATTGCTAAATTTAATTCCTTGGCACAAGTTTCAATCAAGCTATAAAGATTTTCTAGTTCTTGATTTGGAATTTTGGGCTTGCGGTTGAATTTGCCATGTAGGCTTAGTTCGATATTTTCAGTTTGATTGATTTCTTTGATAATGCGTTCAAGTTCTTGATTGGCATGATCAATATCACCCTGGTCCTCGACTCTAATATTAATGCCTAAGCTAGCCCGGTCAGGCACTGCATTAAGTGGTCCACCACCTTCAATAGCGCCAAAGTTGATGATCAAAGAATCAGAGTTTAATTTATTGGTTGCCGTGATGAAATCTGCAAGGGCTACAATGGCGCTGGCTCCTTGCTTGAATTCTCTACCAACATGGGCTGCTTTGCCACGAGCAATCACTGTAAAATTACCAACGCCTTTGCGGCGGTAAGCTATAGAACCATCACTCAAACCCGGCTCATAAATTAAGCCTACTTTATTTCGCTTAGCAATCTCTGGAAACAAGGTTTGTGAGCCTGGAGAACCAATCTCCTCGTCAGCATTAATAAATACCTGCCAAGCAATTGAACCAGCCTGGTCACTTGCTTCAAACAACTCAAGTGCTTTGAGCATTACTACTAGCCCGCCCTTAAGATCAGCGACACCAGGACCACCCATAGTTTGCTTATCGATCATGCTACAAGTTTGAAAATCTGAATCAATAGGAAATACCGTGTCCATATGTCCCATGAGTAAGATTGGGATAGCATCGGGCTTGGTATTTATCCGGCGAATAGATAGAGATTTACCCAGAGGGATTTTTAGTTCATTGCCAACTTCATCGACAGTAATTTGGTCGGGGACTTCAAGCTCCTCAATCTCTATATCTTGAAAGCTTTGTTGGTACTGAGCCTTGATTTGCTCAAGCATCTTGGCTAAGCCAGCAAGATTATAGGAATGTGAATTAATTTCAGCCCATTGCTTGGTTAATTCGATGCATTGATTGGTGTCTACCACAATAAGATTCTATCATTCAAAATTATGAGCAGACGGTCACTTCGTTCCCTGCAGACGGAAGTTTTCAACTTCCTGCAGACGTTACACTGCGAGCAGGCGAAGCCGTCTGCAGGAGCTTTGGCTCCGTTTGCAGGGAACGAAGTGACCGTCTGCCCGTAAGAATGTTAAAATCACCCTTATGAAACTATCCTACAACTGGCTCAAAGATTTCCTTGACCTTTCAGGTACTAATCCAGAGGAGTTATCAGAAAAACTCACCATGTCAGCTTTTGAAGTTGAAGGGATTGAAGCTACTGGGGCAGTACTTGGTCATGACGTGGTCCTGGGACAGATCAAGCAGATTGATAAACACCCAGATGCTGATAAATTACAGGTCACCCAAACGGCTATCGGTTTCGATGATGATGGCTCTGAAATCATAGAACAAATTGTCTGTGGTGCTAACAATATTGCTGTAGGACAGCAAGTGCCAGTGGCAATAGTAGGTGCCACTGTTAGCAATAGGCATGATGGTTCAGAACTAAAGATCAAGAAATCAAAAATCAGAGGAGTTGAGAGTAAGGGAATGCTTTGCTCGGCTGATGAGCTTGGTTTCTCCGAGGCTGCTATTAAATCAATCAAAGAAAAGCAAGGAGATGGCATTTATATTCTTGACTCTAATGAGAAGATTGGCACTCCGCTAGCTAAGGTATTGAAGCAAGAACCTGATTATGTACTAGATGTCGGTGCTCGTAGTAACCGCGGTGATGCCCTCTCTGTCTATGGTCAAGCTCGCGAGATGGCAGCAGTGCTCGATTGTGATTGCAAGCAGCCAGTAGTTAAAGAATTTAAATTTGATTCAAGTGTCGCTAGTGTCAAACCACTTATTAAGGATGAAAATGATTGCCAGCTCTTCTACACTATCGCTGTTGAAGGTGTTGAGATTAAAGAATCACCGGAGTGGTTGCAAGAGCGTATCAATGCTATGGGCACTAAGTCGATTAATAATGTAGTCGATATCTCTAACTATGTTTTGCTTGAATTGGGGCAGCCAATGCATTTCTATGATAGAGAAAAGATTTCAGGAGGCTTCCTTGAAGTGCGCCGCGCCAAAGCGGGTGAGAAGCTTGTTACTTTAGAGGAGCAAGAGGAAGAGCTATCTAGTACTAATTTAGTTATTGCTGATCAAGCTGGTCCTAGCTCACTGGCTGGAGTCATGGGTGGACTTGAT
Organism: Candidatus Melainabacteria bacterium; assembly: GCA_028817775.1. Lineage (GTDB taxonomy): Bacteria > Cyanobacteriota > Vampirovibrionia > LMEP-6097 > LMEP-6097 > JABHOV01. The sequence goes on from JAPPOW010000180.1 coordinate 4,775, forward strand.
TCTTCAATTAATGATGGTACTACTAATCTTGTGATTGAAGTTGCAGTATTTAGCCCAGCTCTAGTACGTAAGAGTTCTCGTGCTGCAGGAGTCGAGTCTGAATCTAAGCGCCGCTTTGAACGTGGGGTAGATAGAGCGATGAGCCGCACTGCTTTGCTTAGAGCAGTCAATTTATTAGAAGAATTAGCTTGTCCTGAAGGTGGCAGCTTGAGAATTGGTGAGATTCAAGTTGCTGGTTCTGAAACTATTCCCGGGCTCAAACTTAAATTGAGACCAGAACAAGTTGAGCGTCAGCTTGGTATTAAACTTGATGCTGATCACATAGTTTCTTTGTTAGAGAGGCTAGGCGTTCGGTCACTGCGAGGAGGAGTGACGAAGCAATCCAATGCAAAAGACCCTGCATTAGATTGCTTCGCTGACGCTCGCAATGACGTTATGGAGTTCTCAATTCCTAGCTATAGACAGATGGATATAACTAGAGAAGTAGATTTGATTGAAGAGATCGGTAGACTCTATGGTTTCTCCAATATTCCAGTCTGTGCGCCGGGAAGTTCTAGCTCAGTAGTTTCCGAACAAACGAAGCAAGTGCAGACCAAAACTAAGATTAGAGAAGCTTTTGTGGCAGCTGGTTTTGCTGAAGCTTCCCTAAGTAGTTTGATTGGGGATAGTTTAGTGGCGCTTGATTCTGTGAGCCCCGAATTGATTGGCGCTAAGCGAGGAGTCTCTATTGAGATGGACAACCCTCTCTCTCGCGAGCATAGAGTATTGCGCCAGTCGATGCTACCGGGTTTGATTCAGGCTGCTAGCCGTAACTATGCTTACGATAAATCAATTGATATCAAGTTGTTTGAGCTTGGTAAGGTCTATCACTATCAAGGTGAGGGTGAGGCTGATGCTCAAAATGCTAAGGAAGAAAATAAATTTGCAGCAATTTTAGTTAAGACTGAAGTAGATTGGACTCAAAGCAAGAGTAAGACTTTGGCTGAAAATTTCTTTGGTTTCAAATCGATTGTCGAGAATTTATTCCCGCGCGCTCGTTTTGCTGCAATTGAATCAGCTGAACTTGCCGGCAATAGCTTTGTTCATCCTGGTATCTCTGCGATTATTAGCCAGGACAATAGAACTATTGGTTTGATTGCTAAGCTGCATCCAAGTATCCGCGATGAGTGGGATCTGCCAGATGAAAGCTATGTGCTTGAGCTCGATCATCCGCAACTAGCTGGTGTGAAGTTTAAGCCAATTGCTTCTACTCCTATTACTGAGCGTGATATCACGGTTGATAGTGCTGATGATATTAGTTGTGACGCAATCGAGACCTTTATTAGTAAATCTAAATTGAAAGATCTTAAGGCAGTTAAATTGCATAGTCTTTATCGTAGGGCTGACGAGAAAGAAGCAAGTAAGAGTTCTACCTTCAGACTTAAGTTTCAATCAGATACTGAGACTTTGACTGGTGAAGTGATTGATGCTGAGATCGAGAAGCTGAAGTCTAAATTGGAAGCTGATCTTGGGGTTGCTTTTAGAGCGTAGTCTCCTGTCATCCTGAGCCCTTTAGGGCGTCAGGATCTCTCTAACTTAGCTATGAGATCCTGACGTCGTGCCTAAGGCACTCCTCAGGATGACAGTTTGCTGGTAGACTAAATCTGTGGCCAAACGGCAAATTAGATTAAGTTTTTTTGTCCCTGCATTGCTGGTAACTGTGCTTTTTTCAGCATTGATGCCATTTCTTTGGCGCTGGTCTCAGGATATTCCTATCATTAGTTTGGTTCTTGCTGAAACTAGTTTGATATTTCTGATTGTACTTGCAACTGTGCCCAAGGCTAGCGTGAAGGAGATCACCAAGATTGGATTTTACTATCTAAGCTTTATGCTGATTGGCTTCACTGTGCTTAGTTTCTTGCCGGTAGATTACGAACGAAAGTTCATGGTTTTGATTGATACTGATATGGGTTTACCAAGCTTGGTTTCAGTCAATGTACTTGCTTTGATTGTATTGAATATTTTAGCTTCATTGGCCTTTGCACTAGAACTTAGTCATGGAGAGAGTCATAAGCAAGCTCATGATCAGAAGTATGAAGTAATGAATAAAGCAGAAGAAAGTTTCTATGAAATGAGTATCCGTGAGTTTGAAGAAGTTAAAGAACAAGCTGTCAAACCAACTAAGATGAATGCGATCGAGCGAGCTCTACTCGAGCATATCCATCCAGCAGTGAGCTGTGCTATCTGTGTTGATAAAACCGGTGCTAGTTTGACCAGTACATTTTTTGAGTGGAATGGCTTGCCACAAGAAATTTTGATTAATAGCTTCTACGAGCATAATGAACTTGCTGAAGCCTATGGTGATTCTAAATTGGCGCAATTATTATTACGTGATGGCGAGCATTGGTATCTCGTGGCTAAGTATCGTGGTAATTATCTGCTTTTGCAAACAGGTGATACAAATATTAAACCGTTAATTGATACGTCTTACAGAGTAATCAAGACTTGTGAAGCGGGCATAAAATAATTATGATCAAAAAATTCTTGCAATTAGTACTTGATACAGGCGCTAGTGACTTGCATATTGCTACTGGTGAGCCACCAATTTTAAGAGTTAATGGCACTCTCCAAAGAACTGATTTTGCCAAATTCGATGCTGAGCAAATGAAAAGCATTTGCTATAGCTTCTTAACTGATAAACAAATCAAAGAGTTTGAAGAAACTAACGAGCTTGATCTTTCTACTGGAGTTGAAGGGCTTGGTAGATTTAGGGTCAATATTTATAAGGATAGAATTGGAATGGCAGCAGCTTTCCGTATCATTACTGAAACTATTCCTTCATTGGAGAAATTAGGTTTGCCTGCAACAACTAAAGAAGTTGCTAAGTTGCCACGTGGTTTGGTTTTGGTTACTGGTCCTACTGGTTCTGGTAAATCGACAACGCTAGCAGCAATTATCGATTGGATTAATACTCATCGTGCTGAGCATATTTTAACGATTGAAGATCCAATTGAATTTGTGCACAAATCGAAGAAGAGTTTGATCAACCAGCGTGAAGTGGGTGCTGATACTTATAGTTTCCAAGCGGCTTTGAAATCATCTCTGCGTGAGGATCCTGACGTGATTCTAATTGGTGAGATGCGTGACCTTGAAACAATCTCGCTTGCTGTTACAGCTGCTGAAACTGGTCACTTGGTCTTTGGTACTTTGCACACTAGTTCAGCAGCAACTACTATTGATAGATTAGTAGATGTCTTTCCGCATGAACAGCAAACTCAAATCAGAATTCAATTGAGTGGTTCACTTAAAGCGGTACTGTCACAAACTTTATTGCCGAAGAAAACTGGTGAAGGCCGCTGTATGGCAATGGAGATTATGACTGTTACTCCAGGTATTTCTAACTTGATTCGTGAAGGTAAAACTTCTCAAATTTATTCAGCGATTCAAACTGGACGCAAGGAAGGTATGCAGACACTTGAAGCTTCACTAGCTGAACTTTATAAGCAAGGTTTGGTTAGGGTTGAGGATATTATTGCCAAGAGTTCTAAGGCTGATGAGCTTAGAAACTTGCTTGGTTCTGACGTAATTACCAATGATATGCTTGCTGGCGCTGGTTAAAATCTGTCCATAAATTGCCAACTGCTGTGTTATTTGAGTCCTCATGGGCTAGAGCCCACTTCGGACACGTCCTCCGGACTTCAAATGCCTTGCATTTGACAATTTCTGAACAGATTTAGTCTTACAAGTAGTTTTGTTTTAGGTTTAACTCTCAACAATTTCAATTTTCACATGACCAATTTTTAGTCCAGAGTCTAAGCTTTGGCAAGAAGCGTCGACCTTGTCAGGATCAATGGAGACTGTATATAGGTAGTCTCTAGCTCTAGGGTTAAGACTAGGATTGATAAAGGCTGCGTATAAATATTTTTTGGCGGGTTCATGGATACTAGGCAAATCAAAATCTGAATGAGTGCTAAAGCCTTTGAAAATATAGCCGTCGGTAACTAGACCGTTGTTCGTTTCCAATCTAACTTGGTTACCAAGTTTTAGGCCAGATTCTTTGATAGCATCGATCACTCTTTTAATTTCTTGGACTCTAGTTTCTGCAGGAATGATGAACTTTGGTTTAGGAGCACCAACCAAGAATGGATTGGGTCCGGTAGCAAAAGCTAAGAGGCAGCTAATTTCATCTTCACCCAAATTTTCTCTTTCGATGATTCCTGTGCTATTGCTTGCTGCTAATAATTTTGCCTGAGCATCAAGGATTCTTTGAGCTTGCCTAGAGTGAGTTCTAATTTGCTGGGCTTTATCTTTTAGGCGAGTGCTTTTAGCTCTAAACAGAGCTCTAAATAGTGCGCTTGGATTTTGAAGAATTTTCATGGCGAACCTTCAATGGAAGATAATAGCACTTATGAACCATTTTTAATAGACTTGCAGCGCAGAGGACTGTAAAATAAGATGCGATGATTACAGCACTGTCGGTATTTTTTGTTCTCTACCTTATACATATTGTGTTCTATGCACCAGGCAACTTAGTTGATTGGCAGATGCGACTCTATATGACACTTGGTTTATTGAGAGTTGATAACCATAGAGAGGAAGCGATTCAGCCTAATAGTTTGGATGTTCATCTCGGTAGAGAATTCGCTCGTCAAATGGCTGATGGTAGCTTCGAAGTATTTGATGCTGATTTTATTACTCTAGCGCCTGGTGAGTTTGTACTTGCAACTACTGAGGAGTATTTTTATTTCCCATCCTTTATACACGGAGTGCTGCAGGGCAAAAGTTCTTGGGCTCGCTTAGGTCTCTATGTTGAATCTGCTGGTTTGTTTGATAGTGGCTTTGAAGGCGAAGCAGTTGTTGAGCTTACTAATCAGGGTAACTCACCATTAGTCTTGCAATCAGGTAAAGCAATTGCACAAATGATCTTTGCCAAAAACCTTATCGTTGCTAATCCTTATGGTAAGAAAAAACATGGCAAGAGTAATTACCAAGGGCAACGCGGGGCGCAGCAAAGTGCACTAGATAGAGTGCTGGCCAAAGATAGCGCTAAGCAAGATGAAGCTCGTGACTTTGCTAGCAAAGCTGAACTTAACTAAAGTTATTAATCGTCATTGCGAGCCAGAGGCGAAGCAATCTAATGCATAGGTTCTGCCAGCCTCTATGCATTAGATTGCCACGTCGAGCTTCGCTCTCCTCGCAATAACCCTGTCAAGGCTCCCGGCAAAAATTAGCACAAATTAATAGCTTGA
>JAPPOW010000150.1 GCA_028817775.1 Candidatus Melainabacteria bacterium
TTCAAGAACTATTAGCTCACTTGAATCAATAAAATCAGCCAAAGTGCATCTAGCAATAGCTAAAAAATCTATCTTCAAAGACCAAAGATCAGAGACCAAAGCTTCAGTCATAATCAGTCCAAACTTTGGTGCTCAATTAAAACAAGAACAAGTTAAAGGTATTCAACACCTAGTTGCTAGTGCTGTAGAGGGTCTTGAACCAGTGCTAGTGCAAATTACAGATCAAGCTGGTCATTCATTAGTCAAACTTACTGACAAAGATTCAGTCACCCAAACCAAAAATACTAGCAATGACAAAAAACTTAAATCTTACGAGAAAAAACTTGAAGAAGCGCTATTAGAAATGCTCTCTCCTATCCTAGGTGACGGCAATGTCTTAGTTAATGTTACAGCTGAAATGAATTTTGATGAGTCAGAAGTTAATATTGAACTCTTCTCACCAACCATAGGTAAAGATGGTGAAAAAGCTACTCCTGTTGTAAGAAGTGAAAAGATCAGCAAAGAAAGATATAAGGATGACAAACCTCGTAATTTTGGAACTGCAGGAACTCAAAACAATATGCCTAGCTTTGTCAATTCAACCAAGGGACAAAGCCCAGACAAAGACTACAATAAAGAAGACACCACTAAAAACTATGAAGTAAGCAAATCTGTAGAAAGAATCCGCAGAGCTAGTGGTCTCCTCAAAAAGCTTTCTGTTGCAGTGGTAGTTAACAAAGAGCTTTCAGCTTCAGAGCGCAGTACACTTAGACAAACTGTACAAGTGGCTGCTGGACTGGATCTAGAACGTGGTGATCAAGTAATAGTTACTGGTATTCGCTTCTCTTCCACCCCTTATTCTGACATGGCTAGTCAAGAAACTCTCAAGCATGTGGTTCAAATGGAGAAAGAAGCTAAGATCAAGAAATATCTCTCTGTTGCTCTCATCGCAGCAGTAGGGATTGGAATCTCGCTTATCCTTCTCTTCTCACTAACAGCCGGTATGGATAGCAGCAGAGCAAAAGAAATCGACAAATTACTTGAAGAAGAAGAAATCCCAATGCTCAAGAAGATCGATGATCGAATTCAAGAAGCAGAAGAAGCTTACCATAGACAACTATCTCTTGAAGGCAACCGCAGTGTCACCGCAATGAAAGATGGACTTTCACAGATGGCAATGCAAGACCCTAAAGGAATAGCCAAAGGCTTACAGGCATATATGAACGATTAATATTATGAAATTCGCCAAAAAATCTAAAGCAATCATCAAAGCTGGTAGCTCCGCTATCGAGCCCAAATCAAGTGTTGCTATTGGTGGCATGAATGAAAAATTAGTTGTGGAACGCAGAGGTGTGCTTGAAGAAATGACCAGCCAGGTTGAACAGGAACTTGAAGTCAAAGCACAAAATATCATCAAAGCGGCTGAGGCTAGAGCTCAAAACATTGTCAAAAGCGCGGAAGATCAAGCAGCAAGTGTCCAAGAAGCTGCTCACAACAAGGGCTATGAAGCAGGTTTAGCTCAAGCCAAAGCCGAGTGTGAGGCTGAAATTCAAGCTGTATTGAGCGAAACAGGTTCAATCCTCAAGGCAATTGAGCAAGAACGTGATGAGGCTTTGCATGACGAAGAAGAAAGAATTTATCGATTGATCACTATCATTGCAAACAAAATCTTGGAGAAAGATCTAGAGATTAGTAAAGAAGCCTGTATTAGCTTCATTAATAAAGCAATTAGAGAGCTAGAGCACAAAGCGGAAATCAATCTCATTGTTGGTCCAAGTATCGCAAGCAGGCTCAATGAACTCAAACCAAAACTGGTTGCTGAACACCCAGAACTACAACAACTAAACATCAGCACTGATAGCAATTTTGGCAATGGTGACCTAGTACTTGAATCAAACAAAGACAGGCTAGATCATAGGCTACAAAGCAAATTGGATCTTTTACTTGAAGAAATTCTCAAAGCATGAAATTAGACCTAGAACAACTTGAAGCCAAAATTGGCCAGGCTGATCTCAAACGAAGCCTTGGTAGAGTAACCAAAACCATTGGTCTAATCATTGAAGCAGATGGTTTGAATGTAGAGCTTGGTGAACTTTGTTATATCAAAACCAGTGAAGGAAAGATTAAGGCTGAGGTGGTTGGATTCAATGATGGCATTACTGAGCTAATGCCTCTCGGTGAGATCCACAAGATCAAGATGGGTGCCGAAGTAATTCCTAGTCGTAGACAAGTTTCAATCAAAGTAGGTCCAGAATTAATTGGCAGAGTGATCAATGCCTTCGGTGAAGCCTTAGATGACAAACCCCAACCTCGACTCAAAGAAGAACTGGCACAGTGGGGTGATAAAATTAATCCCCTACAGAAAGAAAGAATAACTGAACGCTTAAACTTCGGAGTCAAAGCAGTCGACGGCATGCTCAGTTGCGGCAAGGGACAAAGAATGGGAATCTTTGCAGGTTCTGGTGTTGGTAAGTCTACCCTCATGGGTATGATTGCTCAAAACTCAGATGCTGATATCAACGTGATTGCTCTAGTGGGTGAACGTGCTCGCGAGGTTAGAGAATTTATTGAAGAAAGTTTAGGACCAGAAGGTCTCAAAAAATCAATCGTCATTGTTACTACTGGCAATGAACCGAGCCTAGTCAGGGTCAAGGCTGCACTTTTTGCCCACTCAATTGCTGAACATTTTCGTGATCAAGGCAAAGATGTGATGCTAATGCTTGATAGTATTACCCGTGTAGCGCTGGCTCAACGCGAGATAGGTCTAGCAACAGGCGAACCACCTGCCACTCGTGGTTATACCCCAAGTGTTTTTGCACTCATCCCTAGATTACTTGAAAGATCAGGTACTGGTGCTAGTGGCAGTATCACTGCTCTCTATACAGTACTGGTTGAGGGTGATGACCTCAACGAACCGGTCAGTGACCTGTGTCGCGGGGTACTAGATGGTCACGTCGTCTTGACTCGTGAGCTTGCCTACCAAAATCATTTCCCAGCAATTGATATTTTGCAGTCTGTAAGCAGGGTGATGCCAAGTATCACCAGCTCTGAACATTACAACAAAGCCAATGAAATCAAAGCTCTCATTGCTAGTTACCGTGATGCACAGGATCTAATCAATATCGGTGCCTATCAACAAGGCTCAAACCCAGATATCGATGCAGCCATTCAGGCTAAACCTCAAATTGATGCCTTTTTGAGACAAGGTATTACAGAGTTCAGTACTATTGAAGAAGTTCTAGAAACAATGAATGCCATTACTTAAAGTGGCAAAGCTACATTGACATCAGGAAAAATTAGATCATCTCCCGTAGAATAATCTAACCTTGAGTCAAGTTCTTGCCTTGCAGCTGCTTGATCAAAAACTTGATCTTCATCAAAAGAATCACTAATCACCGCTTGATAAGTATCAGTGATCACCAAAGGAGCAAAACCTCTTCTTGGCAAATGAGCTTCATCATGCAAGCCTAGAACTCTCAACCTAGTGTCATTAGTATCATGAGCAATAAAGCCGATCATTTGAGACGCACCAGCAGCTTGAAGAAGTTCTTCATCTGTACCCAAAACATGTTCCGGAAGCGGTGCAAGCCCAGTAGGTCCAATATCACCAGGCAAACCAGTGACTGACTGAACTGCCTCATCATATTCCATATTCGCTTCCTGGCTATCAGCCTCAGTCAAATGTTGTCTAAGCAACAAAAGCTGACCCAAAACTTGTTTAGCAAATTTTCTAAACTCTGTTTCCGTCTCAGCACTAATCGCCTTTGAATTACGCTGGGTAAATTCTTGCATCAGACCATCCAGAACATTTTTCAAAATAGCAAATATCTCTTTATCACTACCAATCTCTGGATCTAAAGAATTCCTCAAACTTGAATCAGAAATTCTATCTATCTTCTCTTCAGCATCAGCCGTAAGACTGTCTTTTTCGGCACCAGTAGGAAGAAAATCACAGACTCCACTAAAAGCTGAACTAATCCGATCAAAAATTCCCAAAGCAGAACCTTCTCGTGCCCGCTCCAAACCTAAAACGCTTGCAATATTAGAAAAAAGATCATTCTTTAATATATTGAAATTACGCTTACTGGGAATACCAGGTTCTAAACTTGTAAGCTCATCAAGCCAATCACATGTTTCACACAAAGCTGATACTGAAACGGCAAGAGCATCAGCATGCAAAACTAATTTATCAAAATTGCTTACCAATGGTAGCTCAGGCTTCTCCGCTCTTAGGGCCTCGACATCAGGGCTCTGCTCCATTATTGCTCGCCTCATTTGCGGCACAGCACTCTTCGATAAGTAATCTAAAGCTGATTTGACGGCATTAAAATCCATGAGCCCATATTAACATTTATTTTAAACCGCTGTGGTATTACGAATTAGCGCTAGCCCATTCTTTGATCTGTGGCACTTTTGAATCAAGAAACTTCATAAAACCACCCTTGAGAATGAATTCTTTTTTGAGTTCATCAAGTTCAAACTTATATTCTTTGCCGCCAGCTTTAAGTACTTGAGCTTCAACATCAATCTCGACTTCATCAGCCTGAGCAATCTCTTCAATCTCAGTTTGACTAAGCTTGACCGGAGCAACAGCGTTGTTATAACAATTCTCCTCAAAGATTCGAGCAAAACTTACTGCCACTACTGCTTTGAAACCTCTATCAGTGATTGCCCAAACTGCATGCTCGCGCGAAGAACCACAGCCAAAGTTCTCCAAAGTCAAAATGACCTCACAGTCATCATGCTCAATAGCGTCAAGTGGATTGTTTGGCAAATCCTCAAACAAATGCACTCCAAGACCTTGCTTAGAAATTCCAGTCAAGTAACGAGCCGGGATAATCTGGTCGGTATCAATATTAGAAGTAAGAACGCTAAGTGCTTTGGATTTGATTTGCATAGGGGCAAATTATAGCAAGCCTAATCAAACTTATAATTAAAACCTGCAAATTCTTGTGGAATAAGGAAATTTTGTTTCATCAGAGCAACTATCTTTTCAGGGAAACTGAGACTTTCATAAGCTCTGTCCAAAACCAAAGTCTGTCCTGGCTCAGTCTGAAAATGATCCAAGGCGGCAATCAAACCGTTGACTAAATCAGGAGAGAAATCCTCTGCATCCTCCTTAACCATTTTCTTGTCAGCAACAGAAAATCTAAAAACCCTTCTTTGAATTGTAAGCAAATATTCATCCTGCTTTGTTGGATCCTTGACAATAAGGCTCCATAATTGAGGGACCAAACTTACTAGCTCATTAACTTCTTCTCCACTCAAAACCAGCGTTGCATTAGTCTGATCATGCCCAGTAGCACCCTGCGCCTTTACCTGCACAAAAGCATATTCATAAGGCAAAGCAGATTTAAGCTTCACCAAAGCATCAATCCCCAAGGCTTCTTCATGACTAGCTGAATTATAATCCAATGGCAAGTGTTCTGAAGCTGCTCTCACTGGCAAACCCGCCTCCCCACAAAGCTCAAAATCATTAATCAAATTTAAATCCTGCAATCTTGCCAGAGCCAAAGCCAGACGTCGCTCACACCAAGACCCTAAACCAGGTCCTTGATTACTAACTCGGGGTGATCTGCCTAATTGTGCTAAGAACTCAATTTGCCTGGAGTCCAAAGCTCTATTACCAAGTAAGCTTTCAAACCATTCAACTGGAAAAACCAAAGCCTGTTTTTCATTGCGTCCTACTGGAATAATTTTTCTACGAGAGAAATTAACCCTAGCAAGTACTCGATCAGCTTTGAGCTCTGATTGCAAATAGCTAATATAGCTTTGCTCATGACGCCCAATATAAGGAAAGTCAAAATCCTTGAGGTAAAACCTGCGTTCTGGGTCCATAGAATAACCCAAAACATATACCGGTGTTTTACCACTTCTAATATTGACACTTAGTTTTCTAGCTCTACTAACCCTTCGCGCATAGTCAAAAGCTACCGGAACAGGCTCTCCTCTAATATCATGCAAAGCCTCCTGTATTTGTACGGCACGACCAAGACTAAAATTACCAGAATGAACATGGTCTCTCAAGCCTGGCTCCAAATGATGCATAGGAGAACGAGAGCGCCATCCGCTAACAAAAGGAACAGCAAACAAAGAAGCTTTAGGAAAGCTACTTATAACCACTACTTCATTATATTAGCCAGGTTCAATATGAATCAAGACCTCTGCCTTACCAAATTTCTCGATAATCTTTCGTTCGACCTCATGACTCAAGTCATGTGCCTCGGTCAATGAATCGGTATCAAACCTAAGCTTCAGTTCGACAAAGTTACGATGGTGCCCCCGGCGAGAACGAAAACCAGTATAGCTAACTACCTTATCAGTAGACATTACCAATTCAGACAAATCTCGTTCTTTGATCCAAGCTTCATCAACCAAGATCGGAACGGTTTGGCGCAAGATGAGCCAACCACCACGAATTATAACTGCAGCAATAATGATCCCAAGGAAAGGATCAAGCCAAAGGTGACCACGAGCAATAAAAAACACACTTGCCAGAATTGATATAGTCACCAAAATATCAGAAAAAGTATGTGCAGCATCTGCCTGGAGCAACTGACTGTTCAGCCTTTTGCCAGCTTGGCTCTCATAAAACCAAACAAATATATTCACCAACAAAGTTCCTACCAGTAAATAAATCGTCAATTGATCTATCTGCGGGTAATCGCCCGGATTAAAAAATCTCACTATTGATTTCTCCAGGAGCTCAAAACTAGTAATCGCCAAGAAAGCTACTACTGCAAGTGCTCCCAAAGTCTCAAACTTTTCATGTCCGTAGGGATGCTTTTCATCTGGCGGTTCTGCAGCCAATTTAATCATCACCAAAGCAATAATATTATTAAAGCTATCAATCCCTGAATGAATAGCATCACCCATGATACTAAGTGAGTGAGCCCGCAAACCAATCAAAAGCTTAACCACAAAAACCAAGAGGTTCAAGAGCAAAATCCAACGAAGTATTGATCTTACTTCTCGTGAAACAAGGTCTTGTTCAAGCCTGACGTGCATTAACCACCCAAGGACTGAAGAATCTCACCAATGATGTCTTGGAATAAACCATTCATGCCCCAAATACCAAGACCAGTCATCAAGACAACAGACATACTAAGAGCAAGACGACTATAATCAAAAGAACTATCTTTCTCCTCAAGCTGGCTTACGGCAGTAGAAGGCTCGTTGACCACCATCACCTTGACTAAATATAGATAGTAGAAAAGTCCAACTAGAGAGCCTAGTAAACCAATTAGAGCAAGCCAAAAACCAACATTAATGCCAAGGAGCATCAAATTAGATTTATAAGCCGAACTGAAAAGATAGAACTTGGCAATAAAACCAGCTGGAATAAAGGGCAAGCCAGCAAGGTTAATCAAACAAAGTGAAGTTGCAATCGCGACCCAAGGACGCTTAGTAATCAAGCCTGCCATATCAAAAATAGCATCGCTACCAGTCTTTTGCTCAAAGTAGATCAAACCAAGGAAGGCACCTGTATTCATCAAAGCGTAAACTGATAGATAAGCAATTAAAGACATCACGCTATCCATATCAAACACAACTAAACCAATGAGTAAATATCCAGCTTGAGCAATTGAAGAATAAGCCAAGAGGCGTTTGGCCGAGCCACGGGAGACCATTTGAATTAAACCAACATAGTTACCAACAATGATTGACAATGCTGCCAGGATAGCGAGCAGTGAAGCAACACTGCCAGTAAAGAAAACATAGCCAAAGAGACGAATTGCAAGACCAATAGCAGCAGCCTTAGAAACTACTGAAAGAAAGACTGTTGTTGTTGTTGGACCACCAGTGTAAACATCTGGTGACCAGTTATGAAAAGGTGCTGCAGCCAGTTTAAAACCAAGTGCCGCAACAATTGAAACTGAAATCAAGCTCAGCAAAGCAGGTGAAATCAAGCCTGCACTTGCAAAACCAGCCATACGATTTGAGACCATTTGGAAATTGGTAGAAGCTGTCAAACCATAGATCATCGATATACCCAACAAAAGTATTGCTGTTGCCACAGCTGAATTAATCAAGTATTTAATACCAGCTTCATTAGAACCCTGATTTAATCTAGCGTAAGAAGCAAGCAAAATTGCACTTAAGCCAAGTGTTTCAAGCGCCACAAAGAATAGCAAAAAGTCATTTGCAGAAACCAAGAATCCCGCTCCCAGAGCCGCTGTCAACATTATTGGATAATATTCAGCAGGACTCTCTAATTGCTTCAAATACTCCTTCGAACCAAGCACTATCAGCATAGTCACAAAGTAAATCAAGAACCTAAAATATATGGAGAGTGCATCATGGTTGAAACTATCGAAAAGAATTAACTTGTTTTGCCCTCCCACAAAGAAAAGCTGAGCACTAGCGCAAGTAGCCAGCCCCAAAACTAATGTTGCAAAACCGATGACATATTTTTTGCTAGAATTAAATAAGCTCATTGCAAGGCTGATTAAAATACCAAGCAAAACAATGATTTCGGGCGCTAATACAGAACTTATCTCAGTTAGTGGGTCCATCTCATCCATTCTATGACATCTACAGAAATAGAGCAAATCTTCCAAGCCAAGGCAAAATCTCAACTTTTGCTCAAACTGGCTAGTTTTGGCAAAATTGAAGATAGTATTAAGCACTTGGTAGAAAAATCCTGTTCTGTCTTCCAAGCTGAAAATTCTTTCTTCGCCTTGATATTAGAAGAGGGGCTGCAAGTACAAGCGCAAGCAAAGCCTGCTGATTTAGTTAAAAATTTCAACCTCAACATAAGCCCGTTTAAGCATTTATTAGAAATCAAGTCCTGTATCAGTGGCAAGGAAATCTACTTACCGCTTAGTATTAACCAACAATTATTTGCTGTCTTGCTACTATCCTATCCTGATGGAGCAGCCAAGCTAAGTCAAGCGGCGCAAACAGAACTTGAATTATTCGCCCAGGAAGTTTCAGTCTTAATTAGTCTGAAACAGCAAATCACCGATCTACTAGCTAGTAATGAAAAATTATTGCGCAAGAATCAACTCAAATCACAGCTTATAAGCACAATTTCACATGAACTGCGCACGCCCATGACTAATGTACTTGGCTTTAGTGAGTTGATGAAAAACCAGGAAATCAAAGCTGAAGATCAAGAAAGATATGCTGAGGAAATTTACAACTCTGCACTACGACTTTCCAATCTGATTGATAATTTCTTAGATCTTAGTCGTATCGAAGAAGGTCACGAACTTGAAATTAATCATCTGGAAGAAACCGAACTTGATTGGCTCTGTGAACGAGCTTGGTCAATGCTTGGTGCCATCAATCAAAACCATCAAATCAACTGGCAATTTGCAGTCAATCTACCCAAACTGGTTCTTGATAGTGAGGCCATCACTCGTGTTCTGCTTAATTTATTCAATAATGCAATCAAATACAGCGGGCAAAGCAAGGAAATCAACTGCAGCATAGCTTTGATTGACGGTGAACTTGTTACCAGTATTGAAGATCAAGGCATGGGTATTGCAAAATCTGAGCTTAAAACGATTTTTGAACGCTTTTATCGGGTAGATAATAAAGAAGCAAAGCATATTGGTGGCACCGGACTTGGTCTTTGGATCAGCAAAAAAATTATCGAAGCACATGGTGGTAGAATTTGGTGTGAGAGCGAACCTGGCAAAGGAGCTTCATTTAAATTTGCTTTGAAACCAGGAGCTATTGAAAATGCCCAACAAGAAATTATTCTGCATTAGTTTTTTACTAGCCCTTGCTTGCAGTAGCAGCGTGCAAGCCAAAGGCAACTTTCTCAAGAGCCTACCTTTAGTAAGCAACAAAGTCAGACCGACTAAACATATTTACTATGAACTAGTACACGAAAACATCAAACCAGATGCTGATGAATTTTATGTCAATTCAATTTTTACTATCCAGGGCAGAGCCAAGGTCAATATCGCAAGATCTAAGAACAAGCGTGCTGGGCCGCTCTACAAAAATTATGTCAGCTATGGCGTTGGTGACTAT
>JAPPOW010000040.1 GCA_028817775.1 Candidatus Melainabacteria bacterium
TAGGGGGCTAGTTTTATAAAGCCAAGCAAAGTCCACTTTCGAAAAATATCGCTCGAACAGCCCGCTCTTCGCTACTGCATTAGTTTTCTCAATAATCATGGGTTGGACTCGCTCAGGAGGATTGATGATTGTGACCAGTCCTCCTGAATATTTTTCGACAAGTGGCTTTGCTGGCTTTATTAAAACTTGAGCCCTCTAAACTTTTACAGCCTCTTTGATCTGCTAAAATGGGCAACATGACCGTCTTCTCAGAGAAATCCCAGCTACATGACATTAGATTTGGTACTGATGGCTGGCGTGCCCTAATCGCCAAAGAGTTTACATATAGGAACCTTGAAATTTTCCTTGATGGTTTGGCTCTCTACTTATTAGAGAACTATGGCTCAGATAAGCCGTTGGTGATTGGCTATGATGCTCGTTTACTGGCTGATAAGTTTGCTCAGTTTGCTATCGATCAAATCAATTCTTGGGGCATCCCGGTTAAATATATCGATCATCCGGTGCCTACTCCAGTGATTGCATTAGCTGCTAAGGAGCAAGGCTCATGCGGGGCGCTTACTTTCACTGCTTCGCACAACCCACCAGAGTATATGGGAATCAAGTATATCCCTGAGTACGCTGGTCCAGCATCTAAATCAATTACCGATAAAATCCTTGAGCAAATCGAAGTTGCTGCTCGCAAAGAATTTATTAAACCAGAGAGTGTAGCTGGCTCTGAATTGATTGAAGTGCAGGAAGCCTACTTCAAGCATCTCCGTTCTTTGATTGACTTTGACACTATTAAGCAAGCTAACGCTAAGTCTAAGACTAAGCTGGTCTATGACCCGCTCTATGGTTGTGGTCGCAATTACACCAATAAATTATTAGAAGAGCTTGGTTTTGAATTGATTACTTTGCATGATCTTAGGGATCCAAGCTTTGGTGGTTCTTTGCCGGATCCTTCTGAAAAACGTTTAGGTGAGTTGAGGGAGGCGATCCTTGATTCTGGGGCTAATTTAGGTGCAGCTAATGATGGTGATGCTGACCGTTTTGCATTTATGGATGATAAGGGTGAATTTTATCCAGCTAATAAATCAGTGTCAATTATTCTTAAATACTTATTGGAGCATAAGGGCTATCGTGGGGTGATTGCTCGCACTGTGGCTACGACTCATTTGCTTGATGATATTGCTCGTAAGTTTGAGCTTAATACTATTGAGACAGCTGTAGGTTTCAAATGGCTCTGTGAAGTAATGCTCAACGAGGATACAGTAGTGGCTGCTCAAGAGTCTGGTGGCATGAGCGTGCTTGGTCATATCCCTGAGAAAGATGGGGTGCTGGCTATTGTGCTGATGGCTGAAGTGCTTGCAGTTACCGGTAAGACTTTGTCGCAGCTTTGGAAAGAAGCTCAAGATTTTGTGGGCAAAGAATATTTTTATAATAGGTTGGATTTACATTTGGAAGGTGAAGGCAAGCAAAGATTTATGGCTCTCTTTACTGATGATATGAAGCAAGTTGGAAAGTTTGAAGTTAAGCTGATTGACAGAACTGAAGGAGCTAAGGTCTATGTTGACAACGGTTCTTGGTTCTTGGCTAGACCAAGTGGCACTGAAGCTATGTGTAGAGTTTACTTTGAAGGAAATGATAAGGCCGAGCTTGATGAATTAGTGGCGGCCGTAAGTAAACTGGTGGAAGTTTTGTGAACTGGGATGATCTGCAAACAACAAGATATTTTAGAGAGCAGGTCTTAATAAAGAGACCTTACTTGAAAATCGAGTGGATCCAAAAGGTGCTTAATGAAAGAAAACCAAGTGAAATCCAGGAAGATGGTAGGCTAAGATACTGGACCTATATTGAAGGTGAAAAGAAATTCCTTAGAGTGGTATTATTAGAGGATGGCATGACTGTCCATAATGCTTTCTTTGACAGAGATTTCAAGGAGAAAGAGTTGAATTATGAAGTTCCGTTATTACCAAGAGACTGATTCCCTATATATTAATCTTGCAAAGAATACCAGTTCTGAGTCTATTGAGGTTTCTCCAGGGGTTGTCGTTGACTATGACAGTGAGGGTGATATCGTGGGGATTGATATTGATCAAGCTAGTAAGAAAGTTGATATGACTTCGTTTGAGACAGATTCTCTGCCTTTTGACAATGTTTCTTTTAAGAACCAGGACGATGCTTAAAACTGCTAATCCTATTTTAAATAAAGCTCTAGTTGGTGAGCGAATTGATCAAGCCGAGGCGCTTGAATTGTTCGAGTCTGCCTCTGCCTTGGATCTTGCTTATGTTGCAGATGAATTACGTAAACGCAAACACCCAGATAAGGAGCCTGCCACTTACGTAGTCCAGCGCAATGTTAATTACTCTAATGTCTGTACTGCTAGTTGTAGTTTTTGTGCTTTTTACACACCACCCTCTTCTGTCATTGCGAGGAGGACGCAGTCCGACGTGGCAATCTCCCCGCTGCGCTACCCGAAGGCTTATGTTTTGGATTATGAGACTGAGTTGAAGCCTAAGATTGAAGAACTAGTTGCTATCAATGGTACTGAGATTCTTTTGCAGGGTGGTCACAATCCTAGTTTGGGATTGGATTACTACACAGATTTATTCAAGCAAATTAAACAAGATTTCCCTGGTATCACTTTGCACGCTTTGAGTCCAGCAGAGATTGTACATATCGCAGAGAAAGAGTTTACGCCCGCTGAGCAGTATGGTGATGGTACAAATCGCAGTAGAATTATTGAACCAAGCCAAAGACAAATCAAAGAGATCTTAGTTCAATTGCAAGAAGCGGGTATGGATTCATTGCCAGGAGCTGGTGCTGAGATTTTGACAGAGCGAGTCCGTAAGATTATTGCTCCACTCAAGATTACTACTGAAACTTGGCTTGGAGTGATGGAGTTGGCTCATGGACTAGGTATGAGATCGTCAGCAACGATGATGTACGGTCATGTTGAAACTTACCAGGATAGGGTTGAGCACCTCAAGGCTTTGCGGGATTTGCAAGATCAGACTGGTGGCTTCACGGCATTTGTGGCTTGGAATTTCCAGCGTGGTGAGACGCCACTTGGAAAAATTATGGATAGCATGGAAGCGCGCGGTGAGCTGCCTGATTATAATAAAAATTCTTCAGGTGATGATTATTTACGTACAACTGCTATTGCCCGAATCTACCTTGACAATATTGAAAACTTCCAAGCTAGTTGGGTTACTCAGGGGCATCAATTAGGTCAGGTCTCACTTGCTTTTGGTACTAATGATCTTGGCGGTAATATGATGGAGGAGAATGTGGTCTCCGCTGCCAATACCACTCATAGAGCTGGAGTCGATGAGATGGTTTACTATATCGAAGCTAGCGGGCGTAAAGCTGCTCAGCGTAATACCCAGTATCAATTAGTCTAGAGCTGGTAGTTGTGACTTAAAGAATCTTAGGGCATCATAGTTTTCTACTTGTCTTGCTTGTTTGAGGGCTGTATCAAGAGCTTCTGTTGCGTTAAGACTATCAAGTTTGAAGGCTAAGAATTGAATCATTGGCATATTGCGACTAGAGATTGAATTATGGAGAACTCTTTCAAGAGCAGGAAGCCAAGGATCACTGTCAGTAGCACTTGCTTCTAGTTCAGCAAAAGTATCATTAATAAGCTGCGCGTCACCGTTACGAAGAGCTTTATTGAGACTCGATTCGATCCGTGATGATAGGGATGGGAGCTTTTGCATTCTTTTTCTATCACTATGGTACTGACTTTGTTTGATCACTTGTTTGGTAGCTTGAATTAAACCTGGTTCAAGGTTTTGTATCAAATCATCAAGGAATTGAGTGGGGTTCTCTGAATTTAATCCAGCCCGGTAACACTTAGCATAATTATTAGCTACTGCTAGACTAGGTGTTCTGAAAGTTTTACGTGAACGATAACCAGGGCTATTGCCTTGCTTTAATTCTCCTAGTGCTCGAAGTATTGGAATAGAAAATTCTGAAACTTCATCAATAGTGTCAACTCTATGTTGAAGGCTAGTTCTTGCTGCTGGGTCTAGGCTGCTAATGAGGTCACCCAGAAAATCAATAGTTAATGTTGCTTCTTGTAAAGTTTCATCTACTCCAGCCAACCAAGAGTAACCTTCCTTGGCTAGAAGTACTCCGGTTTGCAGTTCTGATTGCATCTCACGGTGGGCCTCATTCATTCTGTAGGCCATCTCAATACCGTTATGTGCTGTTAAATTAAGTTCAGGCACAATATTATTATATCAATACATGTTATTTAAATCAAGTTTTTGGCTTATATTGTTACAATATCTGCAATGCCATATACCGGAACCATCAATAAATACGCTAAATATCTCTCAGTAGCTGAAAATACCCCGGTGATTTCTATTCAAGAAGGTCAAACCCCTCTAGTGCCAGCCCCTCATATTGCAAGTGCTTGTGGAGTAGACGGTCTGAAGGTCTATTTTAAAATTGAAGGTTTAAATCCAACTGGATCATTTAAAGATCGTGGTATGACTATGGCTGTATCCAAGGCTGTTGAGAAGGGTGCAACTCGAATTATTTGTGCTAGTACCGGCAATACTTCAGCTTCAGCAGCAGCATTTGCAGCACGTGCTCGCGGGCTTGGTTATGACATGGATTGCTATGTAATTATTCCTGCTGGCTATGTGGCTCTAGGAAAGCTTTCTCAGGCAATGATCTACGGAGCTAAAGTAATTCAAATAGAGGGCAACTTTGATGCGGCGCTAAATATTGTTAAAGAACTTTGTGATCAATATCCAATTGAATTAGTTAATTCCTTAAATCCATACCGCATAGAAGGACAAAAAACTTCAGCCTATGAAATTTGTGATGAGCTGGGTGATGCGCCAGACTATCTTTGTATTCCGGTGGGCAATGCTGGTAACATCACTGCTTATTGGGCTGGCTTCTCTGACTACCAGGGTGCTAGCAAGAAACCTAAGATGTATGGCTTTCAAGCTGCTGGAGCTGCGCCAATTGTTGACGGGGCGCCAGTTGAGAAGCCTGAGACTGTTGGTACTGCAATTAGAATTGGCAATCCAGCTAGCTGGAAGCAAGCAGAGGCTGCTCGTGATCAGAGTGGTGGTTTGATTGATAAAGTTACAGATGATGAGATGCTTGCAGCCTATAGAATGATTCATCAAGATGAAGGTTATGCTTGTGAGCCTGCTTCTGCAGCAAGTGTTGCTGGTCTGATTAAATCAGCTCAAGCAGGAAAGATTGAACCAGGTTCAACAGTAGTCTGCGTTCTTACAGGTAATGGTTTGAAGGATCCTAAAGTAGCCATGGAGCAAAGTGATATGGCTTCAGCCGAGAAAGTTTATCAAGCTGATAGCTTTGAGATCGCACAAGCTCTAGGGCTTAAAGCAGCACCAGTGCAGCAATAATTAATCTGTAAACAATAAACCAAGTCAGTGATCTCTCTCTAAGGAATTTGATCATAAAATCTATTGCAAAATATCCAGAGATAAAGCTGAGAAGAAAACCAAGTCCTAGGCTAGTGTAATCTAATCCGGCATGCATTACTGGGCTTGAGAGTAGATCTTTGAGTGCAAGTAAACCAGCACCTGCAATAGCAGGCAAGCCAACTATAAACGAGAAACGAGCAGCTTGCTCGCGGTTAAGATTCATAAACAAACCAGCAGAGATTGTTGCACCAGAGCGAGAAGTGCCAGGGAATAAAGCGAGGCATTGCATCAATCCAATAAAAAATATTTCTTTATAACCTAGTTCTTTTATATCTTTGTTTTGGGAATTTTTCTTTGAGAAGTTATCAGCAAACCACATTAATATTGAGCCAAGCACTAGAGTAATCGCAATGCCTGAACTAGAGCGCACTAGATTAGAGCCAAAGAAATCTTTGAAGCCAAAACCAATTACTACAGCCGGGATAGTCGCTAATAAAATTGCTAGTGCTAATTTACGATTGACTTTGTCTTCGGAAACAAAACTTTTGAGCATAGCTATAATTTCACTACGGAAATAAATGACAGCCGCAAACAAGGTTCCTAGGTGAAGGAAGGCATCCATATCTAAACCAAATTCATGTAAGCCTAGTAGACGCGGAGCTAGAGCCAGGTGTCCAGAACTGCTCACTGGTAAGAACTCAGTGAGCCCTTGAATAATTGAAAGAATAGTGATTTCTAGGTGATTTCCCATGGTGCTTGATGGATCTATTCTATTATGTTACCATTCATGCTTATAGATAGTAATACAAAGGAGTATTAAATAATGAGTTTTGATAACACCACAGAGACAGCAAGCATGAGAGCAAGGTGCATGGCAAATGTGGGCGGTGGTCCAAGTATAGATCAGAGATGGCGGCATGAATTAGAAAAGAGCGATCCGGCAGCTGTCTTGGACATGGATAGAAGAAGTGATGCAAGAGCAGAAGCTCTACGCAATACTGGAAATAGGTTTGCAGAGATAACTGAGATTCATGAATTGAATCGACAATCAAGAGAAGCATTGGATCAAGAGCATGGCTGTCCAGGAAGAATGGCTGATGTTACTCGAGAGCTTAATCTTAGGCGCCGCCAATTAGCTCTAGAGAAGGGTCATAGATTAGTACATGGAAGAAGTGGTTATCAACCACTTGATAGAACTCCTGCTGAAACAGTTATTGAGAAGTCTGCTGCAGGGCTAGGTGTTTAATTCTCCAAAGTAAAATTTCTTTGTGATTACCAGAGAGCAAAACTTCTGGCACCTGCTCGTCTTGGAAATCGGCTGGGCGAGTGTATTGTGGATATTCTTTAATAACCAACTTAGCTAAATCTTCTTTACTTAGTCCAGTTTGTTCTAATAATTGAGCTAATTCTTTTTTGCTCACTTGTAGTTCTTCAAGTTTCTCTAGGTAGTTGATTTGACTATGGCTTTCTTCTTCAAGACTTGTGGGGTCACCTAGTACTCCTGGGATGTGACGTAGAGTAGCGTCAATAATAGTTAGCGCAGGCAGTTCACCCCCAGTGAGTACATAATCACCGACAGAGATTTCCATAGTGGCTCTATCTCTAATTCTTTGATCGAAACCTTCGTAGCGACCACAAAGGATGATGAGTTGCTTTTTCTGAGATAGTTCCTTAGTTAAGTCTTGTGTTAGAGGTCTTCCTGAAGGGCTTGTAATGATTACTTCTAGAGATTCTGGGTAGGGATGTTGCTGTGGGGTCCGAGAACAAGGCTTGCGAGATCCGAAGGACCGGAGTTTACTTTCGTGTAAATGAGGCTCCTGAGGATCTCGCATAACGCAGTTATCGGGCGTCACAGTGACATTCCCCAGGCAATCAATAAATGGCTGTGGCATCAGCACCATGCCAGCGCCACCACCATAAGGCGTGTCATCAACTTTCTTGTGCTTGTCCTTAGAATAATCACGTGGATTATGGGTATTGAGCTGGTATAAATTGGCTTCACGAGCCAGCCCAAGGATACTGGTGGAGCAGTAATTCTCGATCAAGTCGGGAAATAAACTTAGTACATCAATTTGCATTGCGGATGTATTTGTGATCAATTGCAATCTGGCGTAAGCTCTCTAATTTAGCTTGATCTAGTTCAGTGCCAAATTTAAGTTTACGCAAACTTAGTGCAATAAAATTTTCTTGGATATCTTGTTTGGTGATCTTACGTAGGTGCTCAGTGATTAATCTTGCTGCTTGGTTACGATCTGCCTGGATTGATTCAAGGATTTGATTTTGTTGTTTGAGGAATTTATCAACTTGCTGCTGGTGTTGGCTATAAAAATCTTCATCAACTACTAGTAAGGCTGCAGGGAAACGATTGATCTCGACTAATTTTTCCTGGATAAAACTATTACGGTCACCATCGAGCTCTTGGATTAGGCTCAAAGCCCCTTCTGGACTAGATTTACTGAGGTTGATATATGATCTTTGCTCAAGTAAGCTACCCCAAGGTTCAGCTACTAAGGCTGCGTCAATATCTCCAGCAGCAAAAATAGTTTCGATTTCAGCTGGATTCACTGCAAGGTACTCAAGCCGCTTGGAGAATTTGACCTTGGGTGCTTCAAGCATTGATTTCATTTCTGGGCTGAGTGTCTTGTAGCGATCTTTCTGAGCTCTGCTTGCTCCTACTATATATTTAGCGAGTAAGTCTTGAGTATTGCCCAATTGAGGCACTGCAAGCCGTTTGATTTTGTAAGTCTTACCTGGCTTGTATTTATGATCTAAGATCAAGCTATTACCACCAAGACTACTCAAAGCAAGGACTTTGAGTTTGACTCCTTTGCTGATTGCATTGAGGTAAGGACCGGGACCGATATAGGCAAGGTCTAGGTTCTTGGTGATTAGTGCGTTGAGTAAATAACCACCAGAACTAAAATACTGAGCTCTAGTATTGCTAAATTTACCAGACTCTAGTCCCGTGATTGGCACTGCGTGACTGGCATTGAGTAAGTAGCCGAGGCGAAGTTTGCTGGCGTCATCCACCGGCTTGGAGCAAGCTGAAACACTTAACACCAATAGTAAGCAAACAAGTTTTAAGACTGGATTGCTTCGCTTACGCTCGCAATGACGATTATGCACTTTGCTTATTGTAGTGGTTCCAAGATTTGATACCGCTAGCTCTTAGTTTCAGTACAGCACCTTTTTTGCCAGGGACTGGACCTTTGATAAGTACTAGACGTTTCTCTGGACAGAACTTAACCACCTTAGCTTTGGTAACAGAGATTTGTTTATTACCCATTCTACCTGGCATGCGTTTACCTTTGAAAACGCGACCTGGATAGGTACCAGCTCCAGAAGAACCAACTTGACGTTTGGATTTTGAACCGTGACTGCGGCGACCGACGTGCATATTGTGACGTTTGACACCACCTTGGAAACCCTTACCGATAGAAGTTCCTGTGATTTTGACCTTAGCTAGGTCTTGAAAGAATTCTTCTAAGTTGATCGCATCACCAAGACTAAGTCCTTCCACTGCTTCATGAGTTCTAAACTCATCAAGTTGAGAAAGAGCAGGAAGATTTTTCTTCTGTAATTTAGCTAGCTCTGGTTTTTTGATTAATTTTTCGCGCTTAAGAAAGTTACCAACTTGTACTGCGTTGTAACCATCACGTTCTTCAGTTTTAATATCAGTAACGATATTTTCTGCTAGCTCTAGTACTGTCACTGGAACCACGTTCCCCTCTTCATCGAAGATTTGGGTCATGCCGACTTTTTTAGCTAAAAGTCCGTAATCTTTTGTTTCTGTTGCCATTTTATGTCTCCTTATCAATAGATAGCTTTGCTATCACTTCTGGGCACAGTATCCATGGCTGGACCTTCATGTCCCAGAAGTGATATGTATTGTAGCAATTGCCAGATAAAATAAAGCTAAAAACCTTGTTGTTTAGGTATATTTACCCTCTAGATTTATCTTTTAAGTGATAAAATATCTGTAATACATAATTTACAGCGCGGTAAATCTTAATGTCAGCTTCAACAGAATCAGCTCAAATCTCTAGACCAACACTTGCCGCCCAATTTGGTGGTAATTATATTGATTACTATAAGTTGTTTCAGTGGATAGATGGCATGATCTACCATACTGAGAAGCAGAGAATTGCTTTCTCAAGTCTTAATGAAATTCCAGAGAAATTAGCTGAGTTTGAAAGCATTGTTAGAGATTGGCACGGAGATCTTGAGCAGTCTGGGCTAGATTTACAACAAGACCCAATTACTATGCTTGCAGGGGTTGCGGCACCAACTTTTTTTGCTGCCACTGACCAGACCGCTTGTGTTCTTCCGCAGTCATATAAATTACCGGATGGTAGTGAGGAAACAACGCTACTTTATAAACCAGTTGAGAACAAACTTAAGAGCTTACACTCCAAAGGCCACTTTAATCCGGTTTACTTTAATGATGGACGTATGGTTATGGAATATGTGAGCAAGCGCTTGCACCAGCTT
>JAPPOW010000070.1 GCA_028817775.1 Candidatus Melainabacteria bacterium
TAATTAGATACAGATAACTAAAAATCATATTATTAAAATTTTCAATCATAATTGTATTATCATAATGGTAATATAATAGTTATAAGAATATGTCAAAGAAAGACGCTCCACTGCTTCAATGTTCATTTTGTGGTAAAACCCAGGATCAAGTCCAGAAACTAATTGCTGGGCCTGGTATTTACATTTGTGATGAATGTGTTCATCTCTGTAATGAAATTCTTGTTGATGAAGGAATTAGTATTGATGCTGATGAGGAGCAGTTGGTTAAACAAGGAGCTGATGCTTTTGATGCTGATAAATTACCTAGTCCTAAGGATATTAATACTCACCTGAATGAATATGTGATTGGTAGTAGCGACGCGAAGAAAACTTTGTCAGTTGCTGTCTACAACCACTACAAGCGAATCTTCCACAATTTTAGTTCTGATGCTGATGAGGTTGAAATCCAGAAATCCAATATCTTATTGATTGGTCCTACTGGTAGTGGTAAGACTCATGTGGTTGAGACTTTGGCTAAGTTTCTCAATGTACCATTTGCAATTGCTGATGCTACTACTATTACTGAAGCTGGTTATGTTGGTGAAGATGCCGAGAATATTTTGCAACGACTCTACCAAAACGCAGAAGGTAATCTAGACAAGGCAGAGAAGGGCATCATCTACATCGACGAAATCGACAAGATCACCCGTAAGTCTGAGAATCCTTCTATCACTCGTGATGTCTCCGGTGAAGGCGTGCAACAAGCTTTGCTTAAGATGATCGAAGGTACCAAGGCAAATATCCCGGCGCATGGTAATCGTAAACACCCGCAGATGGATATGATTGAATTGGATACCAGCAATATTTTATTTATTTGTGGTGGAGCATTTGTTGGTTTGGATAAAGTTATTGACAAGCGCCGTCTTAAGTCACACTCGACAGTCGGTTTTGGCTCAGTGTCTACTACTGAAGATGAGCGTGCCAAGCGTTTGAGTGAATCATTTAAGTTTGTTGAGGCTGAGGATCTAGTGCACTTTGGTTTGATCCCTGAATTTGTGGGTAGGGTACCGGTGATTAGCTATCTTGAAGCACCTGATGTCGCTGCTCTCAAGCAAATTCTTACCAAACCGCGTAATTCACTAATTAAGCAGTATCAGAAATTATTAGAGATGGATGGGGTGGAGCTAGAATTTGCTGATGATGCGATCGAAGCAATTGCAATCAAAGCTCAGAAACGTAAAATGGGTGCTCGTGCACTGCGCAGTATTGTTGAAGCCGTGATGAAAGACATCATGTTTGAAGTACCTTCATCTAAGGATACTAAGGCAATCACCATTAGTGCTGAGATGGTTAATAATTTAAATTTGGCTGAAGTAATTCCAATGGAAGTCAAGGAAACTAAGAGAAGTCAATCGAAGTTGAAGCCGAAGACTGCTTAGAATCTTCTTCTTGCTCCCACGGTCTAAAGGTGAGGAGCATTAGTCCAGCACCAAATAGAATAATTGGTGATGCCAAAATTAAGCCTTCAATAATCATCCTCGGTAGTTCTAAAAGTAACTTCATAGCTTCTTCCTTATTCTTTGTTTGATTCTGTGCCTATCTAGCTTAATCATTATATACCACCCATAGCCAATTAATCCAAAGCCCACTGTGAATATGACGATGGACAAGGCTAGGCTTGTAATATTTGGCTTGATTAGGAGACTTAGGTTTCCATTGATTGCACTGTTATAAATCTTTGAACCTAGTATTGAGCAGCAGGCTATACCTGTAATCTGTGAAACTGTTGCAATATATTTTGATGCATGTTCTTCAATAATAAATCTCATCTTAGTTTCACCCCAAAACCACCTGAATCAACTTTCTCATAACTAAACCTATCAATGCTTTGCTCTTGGCAGCTTAGTTCTAAATGATCAGGGCTTGAATTATTAAGTCCAAGATTTGCTTCTAGTTTGAATTTTGATTTGGCATTGAGTATCTGCTTGTCAAACTGATAACGCTTCCTGACAGCATCAGAGAGAATGCAGTCTGTGAGCTTGAATTCCTTACTTGATCTATTGTTTAGGATTGCATACTCTGGTTCTGTAACATGCAGCTCTGCAATATAGACTGGGCTTAATTCGATTGAGTGTTCTAAGTAGCGCTCGCTTGATGGAGTGCTGAGGTAATAATGGCGTGCTAGTTCTTCTTGCTCTTCTTGGGTTGCTTCGCTAACATCATAGCGAGCATTGAGAAACTGACTCACTGCATAGGATTTGACTGGTGCCTCTGATTCTAGTTTTAGTTGTGACTTAACTGCAAGCTCTGGTAAGTAGAAAAAATTACTTGCTTTGCTCAATAAGCTTTGGTAACCATCCTGAAAATAAAATGCTTTGATCTCGTTGTTGCCGATACTTAGCTCTTCAGGTTCTTGGTAGTAGATACCAGCTTCTTTTTCTATTAGTTCAGTAATTTGGTCAGCATGTTCTAGGGTTTGGTAGTTTAATTGTGGTTTGCTTGGTGCTGGTGGTCTAAGTAGTAATCTCTCACTAGCTTTGCTGGCTCTACTACGTAGTAACCTAGTGCGGATCTTGACACTAAGCTGATAGTCACCTAATTCAATTACTTCAGGGACTTGAAGCTGCAGCATATCTCCGTTGGCTTTGATAACTTTTGCCCTTAGCTTGATCTTGCCCTTGCTCAAAATGACTTTGTGAGCATTTGGCATGCCTCTAATAAATCCTTGCCCATAAATCTTGACTTGAGTAGCTGGACTGATCATTGTTTCACTAATTTTGGTAATGCTTGGGCTGGGGATGCGTTTAATCTTGCGTGCTTGTACTGGGTTAAGTGCTACTAAAACTAGTAGCAAGAATAGATTGGTTCTCATGTTTATCTCCTAAGTGTATATTTCTAATACTCGTTGCTTCTCAAGAAGAGGTAAGTCGGTTATTAGTTTGTTGATTTGTTTCATTAATTTGGCACTGAACCAGGCTCCAGTCCTGGCATCTAGCTGTGCTGTGTATTGTTCAAGTTTCATCTTCTCCGAGAATTTGTAATCACTTGCACTCAGTAGCTTGTAAACTAGCTCTTTACGTTGGTAATAGATTTGGGTTAGCTCTGTTAGTATGTTTTCTCTAATGTTAGCGGTAATACGGGCGCTAGTATTGATATCAGTAATCTCTGGATCATAGACTAAATTGCTTAACTGCCATTTGAATCTGATACCAGCATTGATTTGATCATCATTGCGGTCAAGATTAGTTATTCCAAGTCCGCTATTGAGATTGCTACTAGCTGAAGAAAAACTATCTTCTGCTTCAGTTTCAATTGCAAGTATATCTTCGGTATCGCGTTCAGCAAAGGCTTCAAAGTCAGGGATTAGATTACGCCAACGAGCCTGGCGCTTGTACTTACCAAAGTCTCTACCTGTAGGAATACCTGCAAACTCAAGTGCTACTTGGTGTAAATCCTGGATCTTGGGTTCAGCACTAATGATCTTGATAAAGTTGGCTTTGGCTCGTGGTTGTTTGGCTGTCTGACTTTGCTCTGCTTTTAAACTAAAAATCTGTCCTTGAGAATTACTAATGAGTAATTTACCAGCTTGACTTGTAAAGAATAGAAATCGTTTTGGTAATCTTTTGATTTTTGTGAATCTGCGACATTAATTTCCTGCCATTCAAGAGGATTGCCAGGGCTTGCTTGGTAAAGCCCGCGGCTGGTAATTGCAAGTATCTGCTGCTGATTAGTTTCAATTGAACGAATCGTGTAGAAACCATCAGCATTGGCTTTGAGCCCACTATTAGCTTTGATCCAAGATTTGCCTTGATTACTACTTTGGTAAACACCAGAACTGCTTGCTAAGTAAATTACAGCACCGGTTTCAGTGAAGCGCCCGAAACCAAATGAGTCATTGAAGTCTCTGTCTAAACCATAGCTACGATTGAACCATTTACCCTTGGTTCCGTGATAATAGAAACCATTAACAGCACTAGCGTACTTAACTTTCTTGCCTGATCTATTGAGTAACATAAAGTTTGCATCCTGCGGGCTCAATTCATCAAGTTGCCAATCAAAGTTGGCTTGAAAGCCACTGCGCTCTATTGCGGCTTGATAAATTCCTTGTCTGCAAGCAATAAAAATATTGGAGCGAGATTTGATTACTTGTTGGCAAGCTGCTTTGGAAAAAATCCGGCGGTAGTTCTTAAAGACCCCCATATCGGTTGCTAGGTAAAAATCTTTGCCGTCAACAAAAATATCATTGATGACTAAGCCAAGTTCATTGGTATTGGATTTGAGTAGTTTGATTGGTTCATTGTTGAAATATAATTGTCCTGAATTGCTATAGAGCAGTCCCTCTCGAAACCAACGTGCTTGTTCTACTGGACGGACTTTACTGGTCAGTAATTCACTTTGATATTTTGGGTAACTTGTATTAGCATTACTCGGTAAAAATGAAAAAATCATCAATACTAGCCCGCAGAGCAAACTAGTTGTAGTATTCTTAAAAGACCTCAGCCTTGAGCTGAGTAGGCTCTGTTGGGGAGTCGCCAAGCGGTAAGGCACCGGGTTTTGGTCTCGGCATTCGTGGGTTCGAATCCTACCTCCCCAGCCATTTCCATGAATCTCTGGGTTATTAAACCCTATGCTCCCCCAGCCATTTTTCAAAAACTCCCAGCCATTTTCAAAAAAACGGCAAAAAATATCTAATTTAAAAAACATCCTCTTCTCCTCTTGGATTTAGGATTGTGTTTGTTCAGGAGCTTCGTCGTCAGGCATGCGCAGTGCAATATTCGCCAAAAGTCCCCATATTATAAAGGGAGCAATTGACAATGCAAGTATTAGGGCACGATCATCCATTTATTGTTTTTCCTCTGTGTAGATATTATAGCCCGCTATCAAGCAAATTAAGCTACCTGTCACCAAGATAAGGTTGAGCTTCCAACTAATTGGAGGAATCTCTAGCTCTGTAGGTACCAGGAATTGCCAAGCTGTGTACATTAGAGTACCGCTGACGACTGCAAGTATCGTTGCAAGGTAAGTTTTTTGCTTTTCGTTGGGCTTGAAGCTCTTGAATCTTTCGACCATGGTTATTGATTATGACAAGCCCATTACTAGATTGAAAGGGGTCAAAAAACCTCTCTGGATTTATGTGAATGTTTAGCTGTGGCAAGGTTTTTAGCTTCCAAAAGAAGCTATGTGGAAGACCACAAAGCCAAGTCAAGAGGCTAGCAAAGTTAAGAATATACACTTATAAAAATAAGTATAATTATATTATGGCAGGTCTGAGATTTATGAGTCCGGAGCAGATGACGAGCTTTGATGGTGAGCACTTGTTTGATTTTGGTTTGGATTTTAACCGCTATCTTTTGCAGCATCCGTCGGCTAGTTTTGTGATGAGGGTAAGTGGTCAGCGTCACCGGTGTCTGGGAGTTTACGATGGTGATCTTTTAATTGTTGATCGTGCAGTGGTGCCACAAGCTAATAATTTAATTGTCATCAATTTAGAGTCTGAGTTGCAGCTTTGTCGTTTTGGTGAGCGCAAACTGAATCTGGAATTGGATTTGTGGGGAGTAGTAGTGCAGCTTTTGCGTAAGATGAGATGAAGGTTTTTGCGTTACTAGATTGTAATAGTTTTTTTGTTTCTTGTGAGAGATTGTTTGATCCAAGTTTGCGTTTTAAGCCAACGGTAGTACTTTCTAATAATGATGGTTGTGTGATTGCTCGTTCCAGTGAAGCCAAGGCCTTGGGGATTGCTATGGGCGAGCCTGTGTTTAAACTTAAGTCAATTATAGGACGGCACCGAGTGCAGCAGCGTTCTTCTAATTTTGCGCTATATAGTGATATCTCTGCGCGGGTAATGTCACAGCTCGCCTTGCAAGTATCTGAGCTAGAGATTTATTCAATTGATGAAGCCTTTATGTTTATTGGAGATAGTGATTATGATAGTGCTCAAACTTTATCAGAGCGAGCGACTTTAATTAAAACGAAAGTGGAGCGTAACACTGGCGTGCCAGTATCAATTGGAATTGCTCGGACTAAGACTTTAGCCAAAGTGGCAAACAAGATTGCTAAGCGTGATGGACTTGGATTGTGTTCTTTGTATGAAAGAGATTTAGCTTTGGAGCGAGCTATGATTGATGCTGCTTTACTTGAGCTTGAGCCTACTGATATTTGGGGAGTGGGGCGAGGCTACCGGCGCCTGCTTGAGTCACGTAATGTGCATACTGCGCTTGATTTTAAGTATCTTGATAGAAGCTGGTTGCAGCAAAGTGCCAGTGTCAACGCGATGCGAACTTTGCTAGAGCTTAATGGTCAAGCTTGTTTGCCCTTGGAGCCAGAGTTGATTAGCCGCAAAAATAAATCGATCATTAGTTCTCGTTCTTTTGGGCAGCGAGTGAAAACTTTGGAGCATCTTGCTGAAGCTTTAGCTAATTTTGTAGCGAGTGCTGCAGTGAAATTGCGTAGACAAAATTTGGCGGCTCAATCTTTGCAGGTATTTTTGCGAGCAGATAGTGTTAGTCATTATCGAGGTCGTTTACTTGAGGGGGTTTATGATTTTCCTCAAGCTTGTGCTGATACTCCAAGTTTGATTCGAGCCACTTACAAAATTTTGGAGAAAATTTTTGAGCCAGGTTTATCTTATAAGAAAGCTGGAATTGTTTTATTAGATTTATTAGATATGCAATCTCAGCAATTAAGTTTGTGGGGGAGTGTAGAAGCGGATCAAGCTGTGACTAAGGTGGTGGATGAACTGAATCAGAAGGTGGGAGCAGGTACTATATTCTGGGCTTCAATGGGTTCTAAGCGGAGCAAGAAGGATTGGGGAGCTCGCCAGCAGCATAGATCAGGGGCTTACACCACAGATTGGCGTGATTTACCCCGTGTTTATTAGTTAAATTTGTCCAGAAAGTTCAGAAAATCTTCAGAAAAGCCCTAGAATCGCGTGATATATTTTTACCTGGTTTGCGTCTGGCGCGGTGCTTTTGCACAACGTGCGTCTGTAGCTCAGCCCGGTAGAGCACTCGGCTTTTAACCGATTGGTCCTAGGTTCAAATCCTAGCAGACGCACCATATTTAAAATATCAGCTTACAAAATGGTTTACCGCTTTTGCCGTATCCATACATATTATACCGCGTCCTGGTTTAGCTTGGGCCTAAGAGGTTAAAATCAATATAGTCTATCGGCATCAAGTTTGACTGACGTATCGAATTTATGCTTCGCTATACGAACCTAAGAAAGTTGCTTTGGTGGTATCTAGAGCTGCGTCCAAGGAAAGGTCCCCTACGGGCATATGTACACCCGTCTTAGTATATCTATGAAGCTGCATATACTCAGCGACTAAATGCTGGAGCATGATCAAGTAACAATAGAGATTGCGATAACGCTTTTCAATACCAGGACCAAACTTGTCAATCATATCTTTAACATCCTGCTCCACTAATTTTTTTCTATCAATAACTACTTGTGGTTCCTTGCGGAAATCAGGATAGGTCAGACGAAAAGTTAGAAATTCAGGTATCGTAAAAAAACTTTCATAATTTAAGTTGAAGTGGAAGTCTTCGGAGTCTTCTTCTTTGCTGCTAATTATCATAAAAGCAATAGCATTAAGGCGACTGTTGTAGCTTCTTGTCAATAAGCGATCTAAATCTGGGTAAATTTTATCGCCATAGGTTTGGTACAGTGTCTCTGTAGCTAGTTCGATTGACTTTAAGTATTTAGCTGCATCATCTTTAATTTTCCGTACTTTCTCTTCATAACCCGTATATGCCTCTATAGCTTCAGGCTCTTGTCCATGAAGTAGATATTTATAAATTGTCTCTGCAGTCAAAACCCTTTGTTCTTTAAGAGAATCTGGATCCACCTTGCTGTAGTGGTTAATTCCATAATGATCTCTGTATAGCTCAAAGAATATTTGCGGTATGATTTTTTGCAACTTCTTTAAAGAATAAAATGCTAGTTCAACATTCAAAGCAGATTGGCTGTCAGCTTTGCAGACAAACTGACGATTTTCATTCCAGTCTAAATTACTATAACCTCCAAAGATAAAGGCATCTAGCAAATCATAGTAGTCAAAAAAATCTGCCCAATCCAACTCAAGCATTGCGTAGTAAGTATTTCTTAGGTTGAGGTGGTGTCTGAAACAATCTTTGATAATCTCATACTTGAAAATCCGTTCAATCTTTTTAGCTGCTACCAGTAGTTGTTCTTCATGTCTAGCCTTCAAAGCATTGATGTTTTGAGCAAGGCATGATTGATAGAAACTGTAGCTAAGCTTTAGGTTATGTAAATGGTTATTCGTTGAATTTTGTTGCATCTATGTTATATCGCCCCTTTCAGACAACCTAACTTGAACTTTGAAAGAGCTGCGCTCATTAGTACCAAGGTTCCTCATATTACTTATGCTGCAATTAGAGTTGATGTATTTATACTCAATATCAATGTCCAAGTTAAATTGGGAACCAAAACGTTTTTTGATCTCTTGATCCGTGCTAGCCTTGACTTGGTTAACAGCCTGCAATGTATGAAGTTCTTCTAGTCTTTCAAGAGAGCTAAGTAATTCCTTGAGCTTGTCCTGGTCTTCTTTAGCCAGTTTTGAGTTTAAGTCAGCCACTAAAGCTTTACAGTGAGCTCTATAGACTTCTTTGCCGGTTAATTTTGAAATTTCATCATCAATAGATTCATCAAGCTCCAGGTCTGAGGAAAGTTCATCAATAACAAAGTCTGGCATCTTAAAGCTTTGTTGTAGATCAAGCTTAGTCTTGTAGACACTTTCAACAACCCTATAAAGCTTTTGGGCTTGAAATATGAATAGCTTACAGTTAGCTTGTTCAAGCTTTGCAAGATGAGCTTTAATTTTATTACCAAAACGAAGATTCCAGTCTGAGGTTATAAAAGTAAATATTGAACTATTGTGTTCAGGGCATCTTGGACGAGCAATAAATAAATCTAAGGCTTGGTATGGATCAAGGTCTATCTCCAAGTCAGCAGTGATATTGCCATCCCTCATTAAGTCTCTCATCAATAACCTTTGGTAAGAAATTCTAGACAAGGTGAGTTGCCTAAGAAGGAAACAAAGATCTTTGTGGATTGCAATACCGTATTCCTTCATGAGTATTTCTATTGTTTGGTAGAGGGCCTCACTATAAAAATTGTGACTCAAATCACGGTTCTCAATATTTGCAATACTAAAATCCGCAGATACTTGGTCGCCAGAATGCCCCCATTGATTTTCCATAAACAATCAGTAACAAAAATTTTTTATCAACTGGTTAACATTACTCTGCACAAATAACTCAAATTTCATAACCGAAGCTTAATCTTAATATGTATTATTTAGAACGTCCCTCTGGGGGACCCTAGCTACTGAGTAGTTAGTGGGGTTGATACAAATGAAAACAGGCAATACACCTAATTTTAGTCATGGACTTGGCGACGGCGGCATAAAAAAAGCTATCGGGCAAGTCAATAAATCGGAAGTCGAAGAAGTTTCCAAACCAGAAGGTTCAGAAGAAGAAACTGATAAAGAAACCACTGATAAAGCAAACACTGACAAGGGTAAGACCGCTGCTGGTCAAGACGCTCAAAATCACAGTACCCAGACCCAAACTAAATACGGTCAGAACGCACAAAATTCTAAAGATATTGACAACGCTTTAAAGCCTAAATCTAATAATGTTGGTGAAACATTACGCAAAATTGATAGACCATGGAATCAAAACGGTGCTCAAACAGCACCACCTGACGCAGCACCTAAGACTATAGCGGATCAAGATCCGGTTCGAGCTCACAGAGAAAGAATAGCTGAAGCCTTAAAGTCTCCTGTAACTGAGACATCAGGAAGTGATGGCGGCAGTAGAATACGTGACGAATTGAAGAATAAATCAGAATTACAATCAAAA
>JAPPOW010000226.1 GCA_028817775.1 Candidatus Melainabacteria bacterium
TATCCTTCTTCTTAGTGCCGCTCTCTAACAGCTGCGAAGTAAAGTAAGCTAAACCTGGCTCATCACCATCAGCAAAACTCCCTGCAAAAAAGTTAGCTGTCATATAAATCAATGGCAGACTATGATCTTCCTTGAAGATTAGATCTACATCACCTTCTAGTTTTTTGTATTCAAGCTCTAATTTACTCGCCTTAGCTTCCTTAGTATATTTAGGCTTAGTGATCTTTAATAAGTGATCTAATTTCTTTGGATCAATCGGCTCAGCTACAGCTGCACCGTAACCAGCAGCCTTAATTGGATCTGGAGCAGCATTAGTCGGTTGAGGCAAATCAATCAAAGCTTCACCAGCAGCTTCTGGCAATAATTGCACCACTGATTTATTGTTTGGCACAAAGTATTTCTTAGCAACTCTAATAATATCTTCGTTAGTTACTTTGTTAACTTCATCAACCCAAGTAGCATAGCGAGTCCAGTCATCAGTGACAGCTTCAAAGTAACCAATCTGCAAGCCTTCATCATAAACACCATCACGTTCATAAACAAAGGCAGACTCTTCGCGCGCCTTGGCTAAGTTAATTTCATCCTCGGTCGCTCCAAGCTTAATCTTCTCAAGCTCAGTATCAATAATTTTCTCTACTTCAGCAATATCAGCATCTTGATTCAGATTAGATATGATT
The DNA here is from genome assembly GCA_028817775.1 of Candidatus Melainabacteria bacterium. Taxonomy (GTDB): domain Bacteria; phylum Cyanobacteriota; class Vampirovibrionia; order LMEP-6097; family LMEP-6097; genus JABHOV01. The sequence goes on from JAPPOW010000226.1 coordinate 678, forward strand.
CGAAATAAACCAGTATCATGACTTGGTTCGGGCACACCACTAATCGAGCTAGCAAGTCCAGCATCAACCAGCTTAGGGTAGATACGACTTGATAGACCAGAGAAAACTATATCTGAGATGATGCTTAGTGGCGCACTATCCTCATGCTTAAACTCTGGAATATGGAAAGCCATAGCTAGCATCTTCATCACCCCACCAGATTTAACAATAGTTCTGCGGCTAGCTTCCTGTTCAGGCTCAACAGGCACCTTGGCTCTAATATTTTTCTTCGGCTTATACTTACCAAAATATTTTTGAATTAAAGTCAATGCTTGCTTAGTATCAAAATTGCCAACCAGTACTGCAACAGCATTATCTGGGTAATAGTAGTTCTCATAGAACTCACGCATATTTTTTGAATTGATATTGTCTAGGTCAGCACGATAACCAATTACTGGATTGCGGTAGGTGTGCACACTATAAGCTGTGTTGCGTAAAGTCTCATAGAGACTGCGACCAGGATCATTTTTATTACCTTCTAACTCTGAAACAATCACTGTGCGCTCAAGCTCAACATCATCATGATCAATACGAGCGTTTTGCATACGGTCAGATTCAATCTGGATCGCTAGCTCTAAATTTTCTGGCGAAAAGTTTTCGAAATAAGCAGTATAGTCATCTGAAGTGAAAGCATTGAAAATACCACCATGTAATTGAATCGCCTGAGCAATCTCACCCTTGCCAAATTTATCAGTACCCTTGAACATGATGTGCTCAAGGAAGTGGGCCATACCTGTAAGATTAGGCTGCTCATTGCGGCTACCAACTTTGTACCAAACCTGCCAAGATAAAGCTGGCAAATCACGCTTCGGCTTAAGTAGGATTTTCATGCCATTATCAAGCTGGTATTCATCAATACCTGCAAACGATTTGGTAAACTTAAGCCCCTTAAGCTTGATAGGACTAGCCTGGCTACTGGTCTGATTCATAAACATTAAACTCCACAATATTAAAACTATTCTTAGCTTTTTGATCACAGCCTTTAGAATAGCACCGTCCTTACAGTGCTATAATTAAGTTCATGTCAAAATTACTCGAGCTTGAGATCACCACTCCAGAAGGCAAATTGCTGGAAGATAAGGTCAGCAATTTAGTAGCTGAAACCGAAGAAGGTGAACTTGGCATTCTCTATGATCACGCTGAAATGCGTGCCAAATTAGCTAATACCGCTGTACGTTTCAAAAATGAATCAGGCACTGAAGATGTATATGCAGTACTTGGCGGAGTGATTGAACTTGCTAATAACAAAATAACAATATTAACTAATTTTGCTGAGCGCGGTGCTGATATAGATGAAGCAGAAGCTGAGGCTGAAGCAGAGCGTGCTCGTGCTGAGTTTCAGACCTTGAGTCCAGATGCTGCTAAGCAGGATCCACATTTAGTCCTTGCTGAAGCAAGATTACAGCGTCAGCTATTGAAACTTAAAGCTGCAAGATTGTCGAAGACGCTCTAACGGGGAAATTAAGTAGAGCCTCAACCCTACCTACAATAACAACCCTAAGCCCGCTACAGCGTTAGAGCGCTACAGCCTTACAGCGTCTTACTTGAAGCTATAAATTAGACCGTGATACAATACTAAACGCTGCGGGCGGTGAACGCTCGCGAACCTGGTCAGATGGGAAACCAAGCAGCCATAAGCATTTTGCTTTCAGGTGCCTGCAGCACTCTTTTAATCTAGTCTAAATTATTAAAACTGCAGTATTTGAAGACTTAAAGGGTATAAGACCACTATGGAAGGACAACAGAACAAAAGATACAAACTTGGGGAAATTTTAATTCAGTTAGGCGCTCTTAATGAAGATGAGCTAAACAAAGCACTTGAGATTCAAGCTAATCAGCCAACTGACGAAAAGCACCCTATCGGCAGAATCCTTCTGGAGCAAGGTTCTATTGAACCAAATGATTTGATTGAAGCAATCAAAATCCAATCAATGCAGTCATAAGCCTGACGTCATTGCGAGCGTATGCGAAGCAATCCATCCTATTCCAAACAAGAATTACAAGAACAAATTTCTGATTCAAACTCAGAATTGATGATGTCGCTTGCTGAGCAATACTCAGATCAATCCATAGTATCCAGTAAAATCTCACGCATAAAAGAAATGCTCAGCTGCTCAGAGCTGGCAGCTAGTACAGAAACTCATATAGCCCGCTGCCCAGGTCGCATCAGCTTAAGCAAGCACGCTGACTATATCAACAACGACTTACTTTACTTACTTGATGACAGAGATATTTTTGTTACAGCTCAAAAAAATGACAAGAACAAACTTGTATTAGTAAACCTCAAAGCTGAGTTTGAAAATATAGAGCTTGATTTAGATGCTGAAGCTGATCCTAGCAAGTGGTACTTCTATCCAGCCAAACTCTATCAAGCCCTAGCTCAAGATAGCCAAGGACTAACTCTAGTTTATAGTAGTGACTTGCCAGAAGCAGCTGGTTTGAGTTCTTCTCACGCTTTAATGCTTAGCACCTATATTGCAATTGATACGTCATTGCGAGGAGCGAAAGCGACGTGGCAATCCAGTCCAGAGACTAGGATTCAAAACAAAGCAAAGTTAACTGAAATAATTGAATTACTTCAATCAATTGAACACGCCCGTGGTTTCAAATCAGGGCTAGGAGACCAAAGTGCACAATTATTTGGGCGCAAAGATCAGTTCTGCTTTATCAAGCTCAAACCAGAGTTGCAAGTAGAATATCAGCCTATCCCAGATGACTTTGCCCTCATAACTGCAACCAGTCCAGAGCGTGCTGACAAAAACATGCCAGAGTTTGCCGCAGCCAATGAAAATATCAAAGCTTATAAATCAATCAATAACATTGCTAAAGAGTATGGTTGTGATTATTTGGGAGATTTGATTTATAACTTTTCTGATAAAGAGATCTTTGACATTCTCAACAACATCAGCGATAGCAAACTACGTGGGCTTACATTATACGGGCTAGGCGAAGCAGCGAGGGTTAAAAATCTCAAATCTAACTTGAGCACAGGAGCCATCGGAACACACCTAAATCTATCTCAGCAAGCCGAACAAAACTTCACCCGAGACGGGGACCAATGGCGGTCGTTGACAGACTTAGAGAGCTCAAGCTACGAGCTAAACCCAAGTAAACCCCTAGCAGAACATAGTGGCATCTACCGGGCCAGTACATTAATTAATGATCAACTACAAACCTTTGCTACTAGTCTTAAGGGGGTATGTGGCAGCTCAATTAGCGGTGCAGGGCTTGGTGGTAGTAATAATATAATCTGCCGAAAGCCCCTAGCAGAATCACTCAAATCCAGTCTCTCAAAGGATTTCCACCTAGATCAAAAAGTTGAGATACACCAATCGAATTCGAGCAATGCAGCTTATGTAATCATCTAAACGGATAACAAAACTTTAATAGCTAGCGGGTATATTGCAATTAAGATGTCACGAGGTCTCATCATCGCGCTCTGTTGCGCTCTATCACTGCAATACGCGCCAGCACAAGCTGGAGACATAAAGAACTATGAGATCTTAGAAACAATCAAAATCCCAGAAAATATCAATGAGCTAGAACCAAACTACACTAGAGCTCAAAGCATAGTGAGCTCTGAAGACCACTTTAGTAATTTTATTCAAACAGGGAAGAAAAAGAAAAAAGCTAAAGTCACGTCTTCTAAAAAGTTTGGACCAGTCAAAGTCAACTTCTTGCTCAACCCATTTCGCATGAACCGTACCGGCATCACTTTCGACATTGATTTACTTGAATCAATGAGAATACTCTCTAGCCACCAAAGTTTAGAAGAAAGTTTCAAAGCCTCAGCTGAGCACCATATCATCACCGACGAAGTCAAAAGCCAGCTACATAAAGTAGGCTCATGGTTTAAGCAATCAAAGACATCGCTAAATTAATATAATCAGAATCTGACTTAGAGAAATAAACATCAAGCTCGATCTCTTGGTCTTTTTTGCATTGATAATTCAATAAACCATCATCAAAGATAGAAGCTTCAAACTGCTCTAGGACTAGCTTAGCTGGGTCAATATATTTATAACTGTCATCCTGAGAAGCTATGGGATCCTGACGCCCTTCAGGGCTCAGGATGACAGAGCGACGTAAGGATCCCTCTGGTACCTCACTAGTTAAAAATGCATAGTGAGTACAACCAATAATCACTTGCTTAATATCTTCTGGTAGCTGCTCTAAATGAGCTTGCCATCTCTCCCGCCCCAATTCAAGATCACCAGCCTCAACTGCTGGCACAAGATCAGTACAAGCCACAGGATGAATATCAACATTCCAATCTATGTAACGTCCAGAATCAATAGTTGCTTGGGTTGCTAATAATGCAACCTGCTCATCATAGTTAGTCTCAGCAAAATGTTTAGTCATCACGTCATTGAGACTAATAACCTGAAAGAAATAATCATCAAAATCAATCTCAGCAAGATACATCGAACTTGAGTTACAAGCGGAGATCAGGACATCAACTTCTTTCTCTTGCATATAGTCAGCAATCTCAACTACGTAGGATTTTAACTGCTCTGGGCTCTTAGTGCCATAAGGCGCGCGCGCTGAATCACCAAAATAAACATAGCTATAGCGTGACTGATACTTCTCTACAAACTCCCGCAATACCGAAAGCCCACCCAAGCCTGAATCATAGAAGCCCAGTTTCATTATCTATCTAGATACTTCACGACACCTTTGGCAACAGATTTTGCTAATTCATCTTGGTAACTGTCTTTGACTAGCTTCTTGCGCTCTTGTGCATTAGTCATAAAGCCAAGCTCAAGCAATACTGAAGGAGCCTTGGTATACTTGGTCACCCAGAAATTAGCATGGCGGATACGACCATCAGGCATGCCAATATCACCAAGTAATTGTTTATGAATCACAGCTCCTAAACGTTTACCGGTACTTGAATAGTAGTAAGTTTGCAAACCTTGCATCTCTGGATTAGTAATCAAAGCATTGACGTGAATTGAAACAAAGATCTTAGGATCAACTGCATTAGTGACTTCAACCCTTTCAGCAAGTGAGATAAATCTATCTTCAGTACGCACCATATAGACCTTAATACCAGCAGCCTCGAGGTAATCCTTGACCTTGTGAGTAATACTCAAAGTTATATCCTTCTCATTGTAACCGCCATAGACAGCACCAGAGTCATAACCACCGTGACCAGCATCAAGCACTACCACTGTGCCAGCGCCCTTGCCAGCAGGTTCAATATCAAGGTCTTTTTTCTTTTTGTCCTTATTAGGAATAATTCTTACTAGTAGTGTCTTGGAACCTCTAGTCTCCTTAAATTCTTCAACCACATTACGCGACTTAAGATCAAAAACAACCCTAGTAACTGGTTTACCTACAGTAGCAAGCCCAAAACGCACATTCTCCACAAATTCAGTTTCTGGTAATTGTTCAGCACCCAGCGCATCATCATAGTCCATGCCAATCAAGTCAACCACCAAACGCTCTGGGTTGTGCAGCTTGAGGAATTTATAATCCAAACGTTTAGTAGAATTAATGGCATAAACAACTTCATCCTTGCTATCGCGGTTCAAACGAATAGAAAGTACTCTGTTTTTAGATTTAAAATCTTCGCGGTCACTCTTGTCCTTACCCAAGACCAAAACTTGTCGCTCATTATTACTGATACGTACCTCACGGTCATGGGTATCAGGACCAGTGAAGACCACTCTAACAATGGATTTGTCAAATTGAGCAATTTTAATTCGTTCCTTACCATTATCAAAAGTCTGCACTTGACTGGAGCTCTTGAGCTTAGCACCAATTAAATCCAAAACTAGTCGCTGAGGATTATCCAACAAAATTGAACGTGGCGCCAAAACACCATCAGCAGTGATACGTAAGTCACCGTCTTCAAAACTAAAGTCTTGGACAGTTACATCACTAACTGCGTAACGAAAGTAGAGTGACTGCCCAATATTCTCTACATTGACTTTCTCAAGCGCACTAATAGTACTGGCTTCACTAACCACCCGCACTGTGTTCTCATCAAACTGAGCTACGCGCACTCGCTTGACATCTAAACCTTCAGGTAGATTAAAACTAAACTTTCTATCACCTAACCTTGCATCCAAAATATCAAAAACCAAACGTGGTGGATTTTCATAGATTCGACGCTTGAATTTAAGATCTGCAAAGGAGTCATGATTGAGCTTAAGCACGGTATTATTAAGCTCAACTGTTTTGACTTGAATTTGCTTAGCTTGCACTGGCAGCAAAGAAAATAGCAGTAGCGGCAAGATCAGAGCTCTTAAAATACAAGACATTCCTTGTAATCTTAATGCAATTTGGCACTGTTTGCAAATACGTAATACCTTTAAGTTTCGCGCACATGGTCGCTTTACTCCCTGCAGATGGAGCTAAAGCTCCTGCGTATAGGCTTCACCCTGCGTAAGCAGCGAAGCCTTTGCAGGCACGAAGTGCCATATGCAGGTTGCTCCAGCAACCATAAGCCTTTTTGCCTCCATACGCTACAATAAAAAACCATGCAAACAACTTTTAGAGCCGGAATACTAGGCAGTACCGGCTATACCGGAGCAACCCTCACTGGCATATTAGCCCGTCACCCTAATATAGAGATAGCATTCCTAGCTTCTCAGCAATATGCCGGGCAAAAATTCTCCTCTATCTATTCTGAGTACCGCGGCTTAGTCGATATAGAATGCTCAAATGTCGATGATGAAGCTATTGTTAATTTAACTAAGAATGATGTGGATATCGTTTTTTTCGCTACACCTAACGGTATCGCCCATAAACATATCCCAAACTTATATGAGAAAGGAATTCACTCTATTGATCTCAGTGCTGACTATAGATTCCGCGATCTCAGCACTTACGAAACTTGGTACGGTTTCAAACGTGAAGATCAAGCAATCAATGATAAAGCAATTTATGGTTTAGTTGAATTTAAGCGAGAACAAATCAAAGCCATTGAAGGCACAGCTATCGTTGGCAACCCTGGTTGTTACACCACTTCCGCGATCTTGGCTTTGAGCCCACTGCTTAAGAATAAGAAAGTAGCAGCTGGTTCAATTATTGTTGACGGCAAGTCTGGCATTAGCGGCGCTGGACGCAAAGCTGCCACCAATCTACTCTTTTCGGAAATCAATGAATCTTGTTCACCATATAATTTAGCTGGCAAGCATAGACATGGACCGGAGCTAGAAATGTTCTTCTCCCAAATCTCTGGACAAGAAATCAATCTTACTTTCTCGCCACACTTAGTACCAATGTCTGTAGGTTTACTCACCACTTGCTACGCCAGTCTTGATTCAAGTGAAACAGAATTGCGTAAACTCTATGAAGATACTTACGCCAACGAGGAGTTTGTGACAGTACTAGAAGCTGATCTTTACCCACAAACCAAATGGGCACTAGGTACCAACCAAGCCTTCATCCAAGTCAATTATGATGAGAGACTCAAGCGTGCCATTATCACTTGTGCCATTGACAACTTAATGAAAGGCGCTGCTGGTCAGGCTGTACAAAACATGAACTTAATCCTAGGTTTAGATGAAACTACAGCACTAAAGTAAAGAGCAAGCCAAATAGACTTGCTCTCAGAAATTAATCTAGTAATCAAAGATTATCTGCGTGCTGTGCCACCTCTACCGCTGCGGTTGCCACGTCTTCCAACTCCAGTAGTCTGATAAGAGAAACACTCTCCATCACCAGCCATAACTTCCCAACCATCTGCCATGTATACACAGACAGCATTATCACTGCTCATATATATAGTGCCTAAACTAGGGTCAGCCGGCGCATGATCCATTGGCTCAAGCTTCATTGCTCCTGAGATATGGAGGCTCTGTTCTGGTTGAGTAGTACCAATACCAACTCTTGAAGAAGCATCAAGATGAAGCTCTTGCAACCTTGCATCATATCTAGCAAGATAGCCTTGCTTCTGCTGCTCAAATCTCTCAACCATAGATCTGTAGTATGAACTCCAGCGTCTATAGCGAGGGTTATTAGCATATGCTTGATAGCGATTGATGGTTCTATCAATACGCTCAAGCCTCTTACGCAAGCTTAGCAAGATAGAATCATCAAGATTGGCACCAGTTGCTTTAACAACAGCAAGTCCAGGTTTATCGAAACCAATCACTACGCTATCTGCCTCTAGCTTCTTAAGACCACTACCTATTGCAATCGAATGATTCTCAGTAAGATGATGATCAGTACCAATTGCAAATGAATTATGGCCACTTACTTCACTGCCTGAACCAAGAGCAGCAGAGGAACTGTGCTCCGCAACCTTTGCATCATAACCGAGAACCATGCCATTAGTAATTTCAGCTTTAGCTGCAGCCAATTGACTAAAACTAGCAGCCTTGGCACCAAGTCCAGCAAATTCTGCTCTCTGAGCTCTAATACTGTGATCAACATAGATTGAACCAGCATCTAAAACCTCTGCCCTAGCTTGCTTCATCGCAATATCATCAACACCAATCTCACGCACTGATAAATTATCTGCGTATAGATCATCCACTTTCATTGTTTGACCTTGAAAATGATTGATATGAGCAGACTCAGCAGAAAGCTCAAGACTCACGATTCCTTTCGTTGAAAGATCTACAATACGAGCATGATCAATACTTGCATCATCGATACTTGCCTGGTGAATACCAGCAGTCTCAAAATGAGATGTTTTAGAACTGATTGAAGCTGCTTTTAATCCTTCAGCCACTTTCAAACTACCATCAACAATTGTATGTCCTACTACAGTTTTACCTTTAACAGTTAGATCACCTTCTACGGTCAAATCTTTATGTATCAAAACTGGTGGATTCTCAGCAATAAACTTAGCAAGCAAGTACCTTGCAAAGTGAAGTATCTCTCTAATATAATCCTGTTCAGCAAGAACAGAAGAAAGATCAGTACCAACTGGAAACAAATCTTCAATCTTAGATTGAATCTCACCAACTACACCAGGATAACGTCCAGCCTCATCAGCAGAGACCTCAAATATATTAGCTACTGCTCGAATATGTGAGGCAGGCGTTCTCTCATCAATAGAACCTCTAGCACTTCCTAAAATAGAATATTGCAGCGCCATCTCAAAAAAACCAATCACACGGTGCACCCTATAAATTTCGAACTCACGATCAACAGTGACTCCATCAGAAC
>JAPPOW010000157.1 GCA_028817775.1 Candidatus Melainabacteria bacterium
CTTCCAAGAAACCAGCAAGTCGGTTAAGAACTTTATCGAGCACACCACCAGCCTCCCCAGCTTTGACCATTGAGACATAAAGTCTATCGAAGGCTTCTGGGAATTTGGCTAAAGATTCAGATAGAGGTACACCCTGCTCAATATCTACTTTGACTTCTTCAAGCATGCCAGCTAGTTTTGGATTTTCAGTTTGATCAATCAATACCGTGATTACACGTAGCATGGCAATACCAGCTTCAATCATCGAAGCAAATTGTCTTGAGAAAATCACCATATCGCGCAGCTCAATTTTTTTCTCAAATAAACCGCCGCTATCTTTCTTGGCTTTGCCGCTAGATTTTTTGGAGCCCGTGGAGGTGATATTAATTACCCAGAGACCCTGTTTTTTAAGTGAGAATTTAGCTAGTTCGATATTGTTGGCTTCAATGTTGCCAGTTTTGGTCCCACCTTTAGCGGTTCTTGCTAAATACTTGTAGTTATTCATGTATATACAGAGCTGGTTGCTCTAAGGTTGATGACGCTAGTTCTCTGTAGAAGATCCCAGATTTCGCTGTAACGATCTAGGGCTGTAGCGCTCTAACGCCTTCTGGATAGGACTTTGGGATAATGTAAAATCTTTGCAGAATTCATCCGTTACAGCCTTAGAGCGCTAGAGCGTTACAGCGTCTACAGTGGTATATTGTAGAGGACCTGGAGCATGAAGTATAAAAACATAGCTGATTTATTTTTTAAAAAAGCTGCTCGTCTTGAGAAAAAAGTTCTCATGCGTTACAAAACGCATCCAAATCGTCCACTTGAGGAAATGACTTGGAGAGAAGTGCGAACTAAGACAGAAGAGATTGCAGCGGCTTTGAGTGAATTGGATGTTAAGAAAGCAGATAAGGTTGGTTTATTATCGCTGACCTGCCATCATTGGATGCCGTGTGATATTGCGATCTTAGCGCTTGGTGCATGTACCGTGCCGATGTATCACAACTCGACTGGTGAAACGATTGAGTATATTGTGCGCCATGCAGAAATTGAAGTCGTTATAGTACAGAACAAGATTCAATTACAAAAATTACGTGCTGCTTGGAAGGACCTGCCTAATTTGCGCTATGTAATAGTGATGGAGGATAGGGGTGATATTCCAAAGAACGATCCTAAGATCCTTACCTTGGACATGATCCAGGAGATTGGCCGTGAAGTTTTGAAGAAAAATGCTGAGCTGGTCACCAATCAGATTCGTTTTATTGAGCGAGATGATCTTGCCAGTATCATCTATACTTCAGGTACCACTGGCACTCCTAAGGGGGTAGTGCTCACTCACCGTAATTTCTTAGTAGCAGCCCTAAGTTTCTATCAATATGTGCCACTTGAAGAAGGTATGAATATGCTTTCTTTCTTGCCACTAGCGCATATTTTTGAGCGGGTCGCCGGACAGGTCTACGGTTTGGATCAAGGTGTAGTCTTTACTTACTGTGAGAAGGTGGAGATGCTGCCGAAATTAATGCTTGAGTCTGATTGCCACATTGTTAATGTGGTGCCGCGCTTACTTGAAAAAATGCATGCCAAGATTATTCTTGGTGTTAGCCAGAAAAGTACTATTGCGCGCAAAGCATTTGATGCTGCATTAGCGCTTGGCATTGAGTACCAAAAGAAAAAATTAGCCAAAGAACCAATTGATTGGGAGTTAGAGCTTAAGCATAGTATTGCTTACAAAACTATTCTCTCCAAAGTCAAAGCTAAGATTGCTCCTAACTTGAAGATCTTTGTAGTTGGTGGGGCGCCATTTTCTAAGGAGCTGTCGTATTTTTTCTTAGCCTTGGGTTTTGCGGTGGTAGAGGGTTATGGTTTGACTGAGACCTCTGCTCCGATTACTGTCAATCCACCTTGGGCAAACAAACCTGGCACTGTTGGGATTCCATTCTCTCACTTTGAAGTTAAGATTGCTGAAGATGGTGAAATCATTTGTCGTGGTGAGTCAGTCTTCCAAGGTTATTTCAAAGATCCTGAGACCACCAGCGAATGTATTGATAAAGATGGTTGGTTCCATACTGGTGACCTGGGTAGTTTTGATGAGGATGGCTATTTAAGTATTACTGGTCGTAAAAAGGACATCATTGTTACAGCTGGTGGCAAAAATGTAGCACCACAAAAAGTTGAAGTCGCACTGCTTCAAAGTATGTTTATTAGTCAGGCGATAATCTTGGGTGAGCAAGAAAAATATTTGGCGGCTTTAATTGTTCCCGATAGATCAGAACTTAAACTTTATTTGAAGGATAATGGTTTGCATTATGACCCAAAACAAAGACTTTGTGATAATGAAGAAGCTAATAAATTAATTGAGGATGAAGTTGCTAAAGCAAATGCTGACTTGGATAGGCACGAGCAGATCAAGGCATTTCATTTGCTTGATAAGGAACTAACTATCGATGGCGGGGAACTTACGCCAACATTGAAAGTCCGCAGGAACATTGTTAGAGAAAAATACAAAGATATAATCAAGCCGTTGTTTAATCGTAGTAAGAAGAAATAATATTTATTGGCGTATGGTCGTTACACTCTCTGCGTATGGCACTTCGTGCCTGCATATGTTTCGCTGCTTTAAGCAGGGCGTAGCCCCTTTGCAGGAGCGTAGCTCCATATGCAGGGAACGAAGTGACCATCTGCCAATTTCTGGGAACTACTCGGGCCCAACCAACGACTAATACTTTATGGCCCGAGCTCAAACTCAACGCAAAACAAAACTTAAAACCGGACTTGCTGAATTAATTGCAGCGGAAGATATTCAAGAACACAAAGGTAGATTGATTACCAGTAGTTATCAACTAGAAGATTCTTGGAAGCAGAAAAAACGCAACTGGGGTCATAGCCTGCATGGGATGGCATCCCGTTCTGGTTCTTTCCCGCCATCATTGGCTGCTTACTTTATTGACAATTTTTCATTAGTTGGAGATACAGTACTAGACCCGTTTTCGGGTAAGGGTACTACTGCTCTGCAAGCTTGTCTGACTGAAAGGTTTGGTATTGGTTTGGATGTGGCGCCTGAGGCTTATGCGCTCACGGCTGCCAAAACAATCACTATTAAAGAAGAGGAAGCGATTCAATATTTAGAAGAATTGAAATTGCCTCGAGTTAGCAAGGCTCAATTGGATGCTGTACCAGCTGAAGTGAAGATTTTTTATCATGAGGATGTGCTCAAGCAAATCTTAGCTTTCAGGGAAGCAATTGCTGAAGATTATTCTTTCAGGCATCTTAGTTACCTAGAAGCACCACAGTTTGAGAACAAAAAATCTAAGCGCGCTAAGTTTGCTCAGTACTGGGCTGGGGTAATGATTGGTATTCTTCATGGTTCTTCTGAGATTAGTCTTTCACTGCCTTGCTCGCATAGTTACAGCATGTCGCCAAACTATGTCAACAACTATGCTAAGAAGCATGGACTTGAAAGACCGCAGCGTGATCTCAAGCAATGTCTAATTAAGCGTTCAGCTAAATTGATGGCAGATGGAGAGAGCCAACAAGCTGGTAGAGCGATACTTGGTTCGGCGATGGAACTGCCACGCAATCTTGTTGAGAAAATTGATTTGATTGTAACTAGTCCGCCTTATTTCACCGCCCAAAGTTATGCTTGGGATAATTGGTTGCGAGAGTGGTTCTTAGGCTTTGATTTTAAAGAAGTGCGTAAACAAACTTTGCATACTGCAGTCGAGCAGAAGTATGCTGATGCCATGGGTTTGCATTTGGAGGAAGCTTACAAGGTACTGAAGCCAGGTCGCTGGGCATTCTATGTGGTTGGTGATGTGATTAAGAAAGCTAAAGCTGGCGCTTACAAAATTATTACTGCTGAGATTATTGCACAAGAAGCTGAGCGGGCAGGTTTTGATGTAGAACTAATCATCAACGATGATATCCCAAGGACTAGTTGTTATAACTCTGCTTTCCTTAAGGAAGATCAGGGTTTGAAACTTGATAGGGTAGTTTGTTTGTATAAAGCCTAGGCACTTTGTCGACTTGCTCTATTCATGATCACATCTTCTGACCTACACAAGTGACGCATAAGAGCTGCTCTTGCTGGTTTTGGGCTTTGGTCATCTCGACCAGCAGCAAGCCTGAGCTCACCCTCTTGTGTGTTAAAGGCACCAGCTTCTTGAAATAGATCTCTAATAGTTTGGATCAACTGATTTGGGGGTTCTCCAAATTGCGGACTCATCTGTAACTGGATTCTGTCAGTGTCAAAAATAGAGCCTCTAGTAACAAAAGTATCTTTAACGGGATAGGAGGCGATAGTTACCGCTTGCTGGTTTGTAGTAAAGCTTACAGAAATGTTGCCTCTTGCTGCGTCAAGTTTGATTTTATCAATATGATCAGCCTCGAGTCCTATTGCCATTAGAGGAACTGATAAACCCATAGTGGATTTTATTAGCCCAAATAGCGGTCTTTTTAATTCATTGGGGACTGTAATTTCGACACTTTTTAAGTTTGTAAAACTTGGATTTGAGCCTTGTGTGGGATTAGAGGGAGCACTTATATCTCCTAATTGAAACCGAGAATTCCCTACGCTTTCAACGAAATTGAGTGAAGGAGTCGTCATGATAGTAAGATTCTATCAAAATTAACTTTTTCTTGGATAAATAAGATGTTATGAACCCCAAAAAAATGGGTATAACACGTTTATAGTCAAAAATTGGGGGAAATGGGGATGTCTAATACTGGATTATTGCAGGAAACTGCAGAAAAGTCTTTGAAAACTGAATTATTACAATACCCGCCTGTATTTAAGCAGGCTTTGTATAAATTAAGTTGGACCAAAGCACCGGAAACTTTGTTAACTACAGCAGAGAAAATGAAACTTGCTATGAAGGTGAGTTCTAAGTCGTTGGCTGATATGGAAGAAAAATATTGGCAAGCATGGTCTAAGTTGCAGCGCGAGCATGCACTAGATTAAGCTTTATCCAAAAGTCCCATCTGCTGCGTTACGCGAGTCCTCATTGGCTTCAGCCAACATCGGATACGTCCTAACGGACTTCGCAAGCCTTGCATCTGGGAGCTTTTGAACAAAGCTTAATAGTTACAGGTTGTGGGAAGAATATAGAAAGAGGATTTAAATGGGAATTAAACCAAAATTTAGAGGCGGTAATATGGCGGTGCGCAACTCAGTTGTCCTGCCTGAGCGCAAGCAAGTTGATTATTCAGATTTGTATGCAGCGAACCGCGGTCTTGGTGATGCTTTACAGGGCGCATTGAGCAAGTCAAAGCTTCAAGAAGCATCACTTCTAGCTAGTAATCAGCAAGTATATAGGAAACCATAATCGGTCATTGCGAGAAACGTAAGTGACGAAGCAATCTAATGCATTGACTTAATCTTTGCATTAGATTGCTTCGCTGTGCTCGCAATGACGAGTCTTACGCTTCAGTAGATTGAACGTCCTTAAGTGAGAGACTGATACGTCTTTCGTAAGGAGAGAATTTCTTGATTAGAACTTCTACTTCATCATCTGGTTTGAGGTAGTTGTCTGGACTTGGATCTTCTTCTTCGTTGGTGATCTCAGAGACAGGAAGCAATGCTTCAACACCTGGATAGATCTCAACGAATACACCAAAGACAGCAAGTTTAACAACCTTACCTTTGACAACCATTCCTTCAGCAAACTTACCTTCGATTTCAGTCCAAGGATCTGGCTGAAGACGTTTGTAACTAAGTGAGATTTTCTTAGTTGCCTTGTCAATTTTGAGGATCTTAACAGAGATCTTGTCACCAGTGCTAAGAATTTCACGTGGGTGAGCAATACGCTGCCAAGAAATTTCTGAAACTGGAAGCAAGCCATCGATACCACCGATATCAATAAATGCACCGAACTCAGCAACTCTAACAACTTCACCAGAAATAACTTGTCCGATTTCAAGTTCATTGATTGCTTTGTCACGAAGACCAGCTTTCTCATCTTCGATCGCAATTTTCTGAGAGCAAATTAGTTTACCTTTGCGCTTATCAAGCTCAAGGATCTTGAATTCAATTTCAGTGCCTTTGGCATTGTTTGCTTCGCCGCGTAAACGCAATTGAGAAGCAGGAATGAAACCACGGACTCCGTGGGCTTCAACAACCACACCACCTTTGACAAGAGCAACCACCGTACCAGTGATAACTTCGTCCTTGGTTTTGAGTTCTTCAAGCTTAACCCAGCCGCGTGCTTGAGCAACACGTTTGTAAGAAAGTATTAGAGGACCCTTCTCGTTAGCCTCTCTAAGGATATAAAATTCGTATTCATCGCCGACATTGAGGACTTCTGTTGGTTTAGTCTCATCTTCTCTGTTAACGATTTCTTTGAAAGGAAGTACTGCTTCAGCTTTCGATCCAATATCGATTAGCGCAGCATCTTTCTCAAATTGCAAAACTTTACCAATGATAATTTGACCAAGTTCAAATTCTTGGTTCTTAGTTGGTTTGTTGAGTAATTTTGCAAACTCTTCTTCTAAATTGATTAATTGTTCTATTGCCATTTGTATTCTCCGTGGTCAGCCCCCAAATCAACCAGCCACCTGAGCTGGAAGGACCAAATACAGATAGGGATTCTAGCATTTGTGATACATAAAACTCAGGTTTTAATGCTTGATTAAGAATTAGAATCGGTTTTGGCTAGTCGCGCAAGAAATTGATTATAGAAGGAATCTAAGCGTTCCAAAATCCTCTGATTGCCTTCAACAATTCTTTGTATCGCTTCATCTTGAATCTCAGCAAGTTTAGCAGTAGCAGTCTTTGCAGATTCCAGCATTCTTGCAATAGTGATTTCTGCTGCTAGTTCACGAGGGGCTGTATCTCGCATAGCTTCTTCTTGCTCATGGAATTTACCGCCATCTTGGGCTCGTAATACTGCTTTTGCCATATCAAAACCAATTTTTGAAGCTTCTGCTAGAGCAAGTTTTTTCAATAATGTATCGTCGGCTTGACTAATAGCCCCAGAGGCTAGACTTTCATCTACTACTGCAGCTAAATTCCAGACTTGGTCCAAGTATTCAAGAACAGCCCAGTCTTGTGCTGGGAGTGGATCTTTAACGCTAGTTCCAGGCGAGATTACAAGCATAAGCAAAATAATATCATGCCGGCTGGTGCTATCATATTTTATTAATGTTTGATGTCATCCCAGATACTCAGCTTGCTGGCTTTGCAAGGCGACTTGTGCCAGAAATGCTTGAAGCAGTGAAGAAATTTGCAGCTAGCTCTGACTCTAATGCTCGTTTGGTCCAGACTATGGCTGAAGAGATGAGGCAGTTTTGGCAGGCTGAATCTAAGCCTCCAGCAGCTGCGGCAGCTAAACCAGACTCAAGACCAGTAGAAAGTTTAGAGAGGAAAATTGAACAAGCTTTCTTGAACTCTGATGAAAGAGCACTGAGAGAAATTGGCGATAGTAAGCTTGCAGACTTGCAAGCCTATATGCAAGCTCACGATGATGCACTCGATAAGATGCTTGCAAATTGCCAGAACACCAAAGCTACTTGGCGTTGTATTCGTTTGCTTGCTGCCAATTATGAGATGCCACCTAGTGAAGTCAAGGCACAGAGCTTAATTAAATTAGCAAGGCAGAAAGACGAAGAGATAGAACGCTTGCGTGCAGCGCGTGAGCAGGCGGTGGGTGATGATGAAACTTGGTCTGAGGTTAATAGTTATCCAAGTTTTCAGGACATAGCAGAATTTTTGGCAACTTACTTTCTGGGACCGGAGGCAAGAACAATTGAGCGATTAGAGCTTGAAAGCCAAGTGCTAACTGAAACAACAGTAAATGACACTGGACTTTTGCTTAGCCCCATTTCGCAAGTGCAAAATTTATTTAAGACTAGTACTCGTCCTGAGATAGAGGATATAAAACAATATTTGAGGCAAGCTATAACTAATATAAGTCCTAGTAATGCGCAAGCAATTGATCAAGCTGGTCTAGAGACTGATAGTCAGTGGCGACAATTTGATCTCAAGGCAATTAAGATTGCTGAATTGCCTCAGGAAATAGAAGCTGGAGACTTTCTCAGAAAACTTATGGCTCATGCCACACTCAATCCGCTAAAGTTTTTTGGTTCTGCAAGAAGTCTGGATATAGAGAGACAAACTATGGGGGCTGCTGAGAAGAAGCAGGCACAGCTGCAAGTATTCTTTGATGGTTTTGATAGTTTCTGGAAGCTTATGAGTGAGTTGAACAGAAAATTACAAGCAAGTGGTGGTCAGGGTTTTGCTAATCCTTGCTTCTTTGAGAATTTGTGTTCTTTACTTTTGGCGCATGGCGGGCGCGGCAAGACTGATAATGCTCTAGTGCAAAGAATGAAAGCTAATTTTAAATTTGATTAGGCGGCCCTATGAACTTGGCTCAAGAGCTCTAATCGAGTTATATTTGTGACCCCTTCTTTTCTAGTAGCGTCTTTGAGTCCGTTGCCGGTAAGTAGCGAAACACTAGCTTCAAAAGCTTGTTTTAAAATTTCTCCCAAGTCTAGATTTTCTTTGTCAGCAGCTTGATCCCTAGCTTCAAGATCAACCAGTCTGCCGCCATCGGCAATAGCTGTTCTTGCTCCTTCCACTTCGCGGTGTAGTGCAGCATAGCTACCAAGATGAATATCTCCAGGCTCCATTCTAGCCAGTCCCGCTTTGGACGCATCAGCAAGAATTTCTGGCAATCTAAAAACTTTGTCAAGAAGAGTGAGCTTTAATCCTGTTTGCTCTGGGTTTTGTCTTTGCTTAGGAACTATTGTTAACATAAATCTTTAATTTTGTGTTTTAGACAGGACTACTACAAAGTGTTTCATAGGCAGCTTGTAATCTCACCAATATCGGGTAATTGGTTCTATGCACTGTAGCGACTTCTGGCTTAGGGTGGTCTTTGAGGAGCATATTAGCTTCTGCGCTAACTGCAAGCAACTCACCGAGGCTTCTGTCCGGTTGTTCTGAATCTTCGACTGTGCCACCACCTTCTACTATATCAGCGACGTCACTAATTTCAGATGCTGCATGAACTGCAAAATCGGGTTTGTTAAAATGAACTGCGCTAAAATCTGCAGCTTTTGCTTCAGCAATGGAACCTCTTGAAGCTTCGGCTGCAGCTACTATCGCTGGCAAACGTATAATCTGGTCAAGGTAGTCAAATCTTTGTGTATTTTGAGCGGCGCTAGTTTCAGGACCAGGTATTACTTTTAACATAAGTGCAAAGTCTAACAGTACTACGAATATCTTGTCAAGAAACTTCCCGTAGGGAAACCTACTTGAGGCTAATGGAGCGGATTCATGGAGCTAGCTTCGCTAGCTAAGTCCGGCTTCAGTACAGATATGAAGATTTCAGCTGGCAATCGGACAAATCCCTCCACTTACTAAAAAAAGTCCCATTTAGGGACTTTTTTTAGTAAGTGGAGCGGAAGACGAGATTCGAACTCGCGACCCTTTCCTTGGCAAGGAAATGCTCTACCACTGAGCCACTTCCGCATGTTCTCCGTATTTAATTGTTATCCCCGCGTGCATCAATATTAGCAAAAATCTTTCTCTTGAGGAAGAGCAAATGATTTTTCTTAAGAATCAGCTTAGAGCTTTGCTATGGTACTGCTTGACATATTGTCAGGACTTATTGTGATAGTTACAATTATATTCACTATGATAATTGCTAAATATGGACCGGATAGAACTTGCTCTGAGAAATTTCCTGAAGTTTCTTGGGATGCAGAGCTAGCAAATAAGAAAAGTGTTTATTTTTTTGGTAGGAGTCTAGATCGTGAGGTGCCAAGTGAAGCTTTTGTGAATACGCCGAATTTGTTTCAG
>JAPPOW010000005.1 GCA_028817775.1 Candidatus Melainabacteria bacterium
TCTTGGCAAATTTCATGTTGATATGCTTAGGGATTCCCTTAAGTTAACAGGTATGGTGTCCAGCCGAGGCAGAGCCACTGCACTGCCGAGGCGGTAACTGATGCGTGTGATCCGAGAGCAATATGGCAGGGCACGAGGGATTCGAACCCCCGACGCCTCGGTTCGTAGCCGAGTCCTCTATCCAGCTGAGGTAGTGCCCTGGATGGATATTGACTTAATAAGTCAAAGCAGGATTCATTATAACGTATTTGTTTATGTAAGTAGATTGACTTAAGTTTTATACTAGCTTTGCTAATGGATATCTAATTCCTGGTTTAATGACTTAAGCTTTATGCCAGCTTTGTTGGCGAATAAGCTTAAGAATGACAATTACTTATCGTCATCGTCATCATCGTCATCGTCATCATCGTCATCATCGTCGTCGTCGTCATCATCGTCATCTCTGCCGCCCTTACCGCCACCTTTGCCGCCTTTGCCTTGGGACTTGAGACTAAAGCTAGCTTCACCTGTAAGAGCAAGGGTACTAGGGTCATAGGAACTGAGTATATAATTGCCACGACTCTTAGATGTAACGATTGGGATTTCACCACTTACTCTTATCTCCCGGCCTCTGTTTGTTAGACTGACTGAAGCTACAGAGCTCATATCGCTCGCCAAGTATTTACTTAAAGTCAAGCCGCCGTCTTCAAGTACGTAGACAGCCTCTGCAGAACTTGCAATCGGACTAGTTGAATCAGCCAAAGCAGGCATAGTGCCAAAACTCAATGAAAGTAGAAGAATTAGTGTGATAGGTAATTTCATATTAGACTCCTTTGCTTGGTTTCAATTCTAACATTTAACCAGTAGTTCACCATGCTAGGATTATTTATTCTAATATGAAGCCAAATTTTAGCCAGAACATAATAGCCATAGTCTGGGATTTTGACAAAACTCTTATTCCTTATTACATGCAAAAACCACTCTTTGAGAACTATCAAGTAGAGGAATCTCAATTCTGGTCAGAAGTAAATAAACTACCAGAGTTTTACCATCAGCAAGGTATTCAAATGAGCCCGGACACCGCCTACCTCAACCATATTTTGACTTATGTCAAACAAGAACGTTTCAAAGGACTCTCTAATTCTAAATTACGTGAGCTTGGTGCAAGCTTAGATTTCTTCCCTGGAGTTGAAGAAATTTTCACTCAGCTTAATTCAATGGTGCATGATGATGAAGCTTACCAAAAGTTTGATATCAAACTTGAACACTATATAGTTAGCACTGGACTCACTGAAGTCATCCGCGGTTCGAAGATCAACTCTATGGTCAAAGGTATTTGGGGTTGTGAATTCATTGAGGACAGTGGGCAACTTGATAGCATCGCTTACTTGATTGACAACACAACCAAGACTCGAGCCTTGTTTGAAATCAACAAGGGTGTCAATGTTCACCCAGAGGATATTAGCGTCAATCAATCGATGGAAGAAGAGCACAGACGAGTACCATTTCACAATATGGTCTATGTTGCTGATGGACCAAGTGATATTCCAGCCTTCTCAGTAGTGCGCAAAAATCAAGGGCGTGGCTTTGCAGTCTACAACAAAGACAATCTCAAATCTTTCAAACAAGCTAAGCAGCTACTTGAAGACAAACGCGTCGATATGTTTGGTGAAGCCGATTACAGCTCTGGCACTATCACTAATCTTTGGTTGCGTGAGCAAGTCCAGAGCATCGCCGACAAAATTGTGGCGGATAAGAAATCTAAACTGCGTGAAGCTCGCGAGTCAGTTCCATTACACTTAAACTAATGAAAAAACTTCTCTGTCTTTTGCTGCTACTCTGCACCGCTTGCTCTAAACCAGAGCCGCACTCATGCCCGCTGCCAGCAGAATTCATAACTACTAGCTATCAAGAACTTAATCCTGATTACCAGCAACTAGTCGACGCAGCTACTGAGGTTTTACAAAATTCATATAACCCCTACTCCAATTTCTTTGTAGGAGCCGCTCTATTAGCTGAAGACGGTACTATCATCACCGGCACCAATTTTGAAAATGCTGCTTATGGTTCAACTATCTGTGCAGAGCGAGCTGCAATCTTGCGTGCCAACTCAATGGGTTACCGCCGCTTCAAAGCAATTGCAATTATTGGGCGTGGTAAAGATTTTGATGTAGCAGAACCGATTGCTCCTTGCGGTGCCTGCAGGCAAGTAATCTATGAAGTCTCTTCTTTAGCAGAGCAGCCAATGGATGTAGTGATGTCAAATACTAGTAGGCAAAGACTTTTGGTCACCACCATACCAGAACTGCTTCCACTCGCTTTCGGACCACGGGACCTCAATATCAACATCAGTTCTTTCTGAAGCTCTCTTCTCCTTAAGTTCTTGCCTCATCCGAAGAAAGCCATTATCTTTAAGTTTCCCCTCATCAATTAAGTCTTGAACTTCTGAGTCACTTAGTGCTCTTTGCCTCTCGTGATCAATTTTTGATTCATCACTAGCTACCCCCGGCACCAATTGAACCCCAGCTCTTCCATTAGCTGGCGCAGAATGCCAATGCCTAAGACTTACTCTACTGGGCTGCTTTGGTAAATCCCGTTCACCCGGTTTGGGTAGATAGGGAGCTGCAATCCCAAGTGCAGCTGTTATTATTGCTAAACGCGTAGCAAATACCTCTGAAACCTGCATATTCCTTCAATTATCTACAACTGCATTGTTGTAGCCGATTCAGACATTCTAGCAGTATTTTCCAGTCCGCGGCGCAAGCTTAAAAAAATCTAAAAAACCACCATCAAATGCTACAATTCTCCATTGAAATCAAAGGAAAGAAGGAAATAATATGCCAATAACCAAAGAACAAAAACAAAGTTGCATTGACAAGTTCGGCGATAACCCGAAAGATACCGGCAAAACAGAAGTGCAAGTAGCAATCCTTACTAAGGATATTGAGCAGCTCACTGAGCACCTCAAAGCTAACAAAAAAGACGCTAACAGTAAGCGTGGTCTCTTCCTCAAAGTAGGTAAGCGCAAGAGACTTCTTAGTTATCTCAGAGACAAAGATATCGCAAGATACAGAGATCTCATCTCTCAATTAGGCTTGAGAAAATAGTTTCAACAGAAACCTGTCTGTGGAGCCCAATGACTGCGTTATGCTAGCCCTCATTTATGACAATAAACTTCGGGTAAACAAAAAAAGCAAATATGCTTTTTTTGCTAGCAAGCCTTGTCCTTGTGCCCCACAAACAGGTTTCAGAAGATGACAATACAGGATTTGCCCCTCCTTTATTTGGGCATGTAGTTTTAGTATAGAAAAAAGAAAAGTAGGAAAATATGTTTAACGTAAAAGAAATCGAATTGAAAGTAGGGGATAAAGATGTAAGTATAAGCACTGGAAAACTTGCAAAACAAACATCTGCAGCAGTAGAAGTTAGATGCGGAGATACTGTTCTCTTAGTAACAGTGACAGCAAGTGATGAGCCAAGAGAAGGAATTGATTTCTTCCCGCTCATGGTTGACTTCGAAGAAAAATTATACTCAGTCGGTAGAATCCCTGGTAGTTACAATCGCCGTGAAGGAAGAGCATCAGACAAGGCTGTTCTTACATCACGTTTGATCGATAGACCTGTCAGACCTTTATTCAAAGAAGGTTACCGCAACGACGTGCACATTAGTATCCTTACTTTAAGTGTTGACGAGAATGTACCACCAGACACAATTGCAATGCTTGGTGCAGGTTTTGCACTTGAGCTTGCTGGTTTACCATATGATGGACCATTTGGTGCAGTGAGAGTTGCACTTGATGAGAATGGTGAGTTCATTATCAACCCATCAGAAGAAGAGCAAATTGCTTCTGATTTGGATATCGTGGTAGCTGGTACTGCTGATTCAATCATGATGGTTGAAGCTGGCGCTCAGTTTGTCGATGACATGAAAGTGGTTGATGCAATTGCATTTGGTCATGAAGCAATCAAGCAACAGATCATTAAGATTGAAGAATTCGCTAAATTAGTGGGTGTTGAACATTTGGATTTCAGTTCACCTGAGCCAAATGCTCAGCTTGTTGAAATCATTGAATCAACTACTCGTGAGGATCTTGAAGCTTCAATGGTTGATGCAACCAAAGCTAAGCGTAGAGAATTTGTTTCTGCAGCTAAGGAGAAAGCCAAAGCTAAAATCGATGAGCTTGGTGAAGAAAGTGAGCTTGCTACTTACCTAGCAGAAAATCCAAATGCATTCTCTGAGCAAATGAAAAAGTTCGAGAAAAAACTATTACGTAAGAAGATCAAAGAAACCAAAGTTCGTGCTGACGGACGTGATCCAACTCAAGTAAGACCTATCACGGTTGAAGCAGGACGTTTGCCTCGCGTACATGGTGATGGTTTATTCACTCGTGGTGATACTCAAGTAATGTCAATCGCTTCACTAGCGACTGAGCGTATGAGTCGCGGACTTGATGGTCTTGATAGTGAGACTGAAAAATATTACATGCACAACTACAACTTCCCAGCATGGTCTGTTGGTGAAGTGAGACCTAACCGTGGTCCTGGTCGTCGTGAAATTGGTCACGGTGCACTTGGTGAACGTGCAATCATGGCTGCTCTTCCTGATAGAGCAGGCTTTGCTTACGCTATCCGTGTTGTATCTGAGATTCTTGAATCAGCAGGTTCAACCTCTATGGGCGCAACTTGTGCTTCCTCACTAGCTTTATTTGACGCTGGTGTACCAATGAAGTCAGCGGTTGCTGGTGTAGCAATGGGACTTATCCAAGAAGGTGATGAAACTATCGTACTGACTGATATTCATGAGCTTGAGGATTTCCTCGGTGACATGGACTTTAAAGTAGCTGGTAATGAAGAAGGTATTTCTGCGTTGCAGATGGACATTAAGATCAAAGGTATCTCAATGGAAACTATCCGCAAAGCAATTGCTCAAGCTAAAGATGGTAGATTACATATCCTTGGCAAGATGAATGAGGTTATCTCTGAGCCAAGAGCTACCCTTAAGGGTAACGCGCCTCGTATCATTAGTACCACTGTCCCTCAAGACAAGATTGGTGCTGTGATCGGTCCCGGTGGTAAGAATATCAAGTGGATCATTGAGGAGACTGGTGCTGAAGTCAATATCGATGATGATGGAGTTGTAAACATCTACTTTACTGAAGATGGAGCTGGAGAACTTGCTAAAGAATACGTCGAGATCTCTGCTTATGGTCTTAAGAATGGTGAAGTTTACGAAGGTGAAGTCGCTAAGATTCTAGAAGGCGTGGGAGTTATCGTTGAGATGATTGCTGGTACTTCTGGACTTGTGCACATCTCTCAGATCGCTCAAGAAAGAGTGGAAGATATTGAGAAGCACTTAAGCATTGGTGATACTGTCAAAGTACGTGTGCTTGGAACTGACCCTCGTGGTAGAACTTCTCTTTCTATTAAAGAAGTTGATAATCCTTCTCCAGAAGGTACTTACGATGAGAATGGTAAGAAGAAATCTGCTGGTGGCGGTAGAGACCGCAGAGACAATAACCGTAGAGACAACCGCAGAGATAAGAAAGAAGAAGCTACTACTGCTTAGGTAAATTCCCTCAGTTACATTTATAGCAATTTCTGCTATGATCAGCTCGGCACGCTAGTGTCGAGGAGATTTTAATATGGGAATAGCTGGAGCAAATGGAGCACTGCCAAGTGATGGCAATAGACCAACAGGGTCAACAAGTGATAGCAGAGCAGCAGAAGGTCCTGCAGGACCAACTCAAAGCTCGAGGACTGAGCTTGAAAGTCAAGCTGCAGCTGCAGAGACTCCAAGCCTTAGCCTTGCAGATTTGAACTTGGAGCTAGACCACAGAGACATAGCCGGAAGATCAGAAGATTTACCTGGTTACATTCTTGCTGACACAACAGCATTTCGCGCTGTTGCTCAAGGAGAGAGAACCCTAACAGATGATACGCTAGGACCCATCAAAGCAGGTTTAAAAGCCAAAGCTAGTGCTCTCCAAGACTTCTATCCAAGTTTATTTGAGCAAGCCCAGCCAACAAGGGAATTAGTATTTTACTATGTGGATCATGGGTCACATGGAATCAACAGCAAACCAGATGCAGAACAGTTTCAATCTTTGAAAGCTTATGCAGGCTATGTCGCTCAAAGGCTTGAAGAGATCAAAACACAAATTGAAGCAGGTGATATGAGTGAAATAGAAATGAGCGATGGGCATAATTTAAATGCGCAACTTTTTATCGAAGATGGTAATTTTACTTATAAGTCAGATAGAGCAGTAATAGGTTTTGCACGCTTATTCGAAGAAGCACTTAGCTATAGACCGAATGAACTCACTGTAGATGAAGCTGTATTTTCTCGTGAAATTTATCAAGACATTGAAAAAGGCTTGTATTGCCATGAGAGCTTCGATCTTGCTCAAGATGAGCATATTGCAAAAGGTTTTGCCCCTCTAGATGAACAGAATACAGAGACTTACATATCAATGCAGAGAGACGGCGCAGAAGACTTAGCATACTCCTTCGACTGTAACTATTTAGCCGATCAAGTCAACAGCATAACGGCAACAGTGTCAGAAGATGACCCTGAGCTCAACATCCGCTATTGGAGGCGTCCAGACTTAAGCTCTATAGAGTTTGCAACTGATTGGGCTACTAATGAGGGTGACGACCCAAGGACAACATTTATTCTTAGCTAAAACAGCTAGATTGCAGATAAAATTCAGTGTAAAATAAGCTCACGTGCCAAACAAAGGTCTTATCAAACCTATCGTTTTATCTCTTGCTGCCTTATGGGGCACAGAGGGGGCCCTAGCACAAAACCCAGAAGCACCACCATTACCACAAAATCAAAACCAGCCAGAGAAATTAGCCAAACCTGAAGTAGATCCTGAACAAAAAAAGTTTGAAGAAGATTTGCAATCAGCATACAAAGAAACTTTCAACAATAGTTTTGCCTTTAGAATCCGCAAAAAACTAGCAGCGCTTAGAGCTGCCTATCAAGATACCAAACCATTATTACTAACAATTTGTGACAATGAAGATGATGAACCAAAACAAAGAACCGACTTTGAAAATTTACGCAAGGACTTGATAGTTCTAGCTTGGGTAGATAAAGAAATCAAGCATGACATTAGCCCTTTTGGTAACAACCCTGATACTATAGACCGGCATGCCATAAGATTAGAATTTGTTTCAAACGATGTGGACCAATGTTTGGCTATCTGCAAGAAATATCAACTCACTCAAATTGCAAGTTATATCCAAGACCGCTACCATTCAAGTATCGAAATGCTCGAACGATCAATTGATCAATCGCTAATTGACCCCAGAGTAGAATCTGACTATGACAACGGACTGAATCTATTTCGCTCCAAATTACTTTTGGAAGCTGCCAGAGCCAATCTAGGTATGGACTCTCAATATGCAAGCTGGCTTGAAACTCCACCGGCAAAAGCTCTAACTACTAACTTAGATAGAGAAATAAAGACCAAACTAGACCCCAGATCATTCCAACAAAACCCAAGCTCTTATGCAATCACAGCAAACGAAATTTATGATTGCTTAGAATTCCTGGAGTCTATGAAAGTAAAGAATCCTCTTTCACTGAGCTCTCAAAAAATTATTGCCAAAGTCAAAGCACTCTATGACCCTATGTTCAAAGAGATGCTTGATCAACTCAAACAGGTGATAGCAGAAGCTGATGTAGCTGGAATCAAAGCAGCACTATTACCAATCGCTGAGTTTGAAGAATACAGCTACTATATAAATTTCATCGGTTCTGATTATGACAAAAATTTTCTTGCTGTAATTGACTCTGACCCAGTCCTCCAAGAACTGGAACGAACTCAATTAGACCCAGAACTCACCGAAGCCCAGAGAACAACTTTCTTAAGCAATAACCAAGAGCATATAGATGCTATGCTTTCGACCAAGAAGAACAAGTATCCCGGGCTCTCTCACTTCTTAGCCAGTAGAATATTAAATCGTATCTATCAAAATTCTTACCAAGAACTCAAAACTGAACTGTTGAAAGCTAAACCTAATTTTGAACTTGTGAGATCTAAACTGGACCGGCTTGACGCCTTCAAAGACTACTTATATAGCTTTAGCAGTTCAATCCCATTATATAGACAACCGATCGCAGCCCTGCCACAAGAAATCGAATCAATCTGGGGCTCAATGCCAGAATTAATTGATTCTTGCTCCAACAAAGAAGAATTAATGCAAGCACTGACCAATAGCCGTACCATAAGACGTTTCATTGGGACCTGCTTCTCATCTGGCTTTCGCTGGCGAATTAGCCGCCAAGATAGAATAATGCTTGACGAAGCCAGAACAACAGCTCATCGAAGTCAAAAACAACTACTTAGAAAGATAGTCCGTGGTCAGCTTAAATTAAACCGAGATCAACTAGAACTAGTCCAAATATACCAAGGACTAAGTACAGAATTTTGGGCAATTCTGCATGGTGGCAGCGCAAAGGTCATTGATAAAAGAAGACCAATCAAACCACCTCAAATCAAAACTAAGGAAGCAGGACTTATGATCAATCAAGCTCTAAGCTTAGATTCAGATCCAGAACTAAAACTAGAACTGCTAACTCAAATCATTAGAGCTGCAGATGCTAACCTTAACAGCGATACTTTAGCCGAGCTTGAAACTTTCCTTGATAGCTGCCTGCTTGATCCAAAGCAAGGCAGTCCAAAATCTATCTCTCAGTTATTACACGCATTGATTCAAGGACAGGATAGCAAAGCTATCTTTGTTGATTTCGACTCTGAAACAAACTATGCGATGCGAGTTGCAATGGGACTTGATATCTTCGATGCTAGTTCAGGCTTTGTGCCAGACACACCTGGCACTGGACGTTTGCTTAGGGATCTCAAACATGAAGCTATCAGATTACCAAATCGCTCACTAGCCCCTGAGTTTCTGGGCCAATTTCATATTCCTCCCCAAAGCAAAGCCCCCATCAAGACGGGTTTAGAGCTGGCTGAAAAATATTTACATGCTGGTCTAGGCTCCTTGCAAACCCTTGCACAAGTCACAGGAAATTCAACTGCTCGCAGCTTTGAAAACTTAGTCAGGCAAACAGAATTACAGGCAAGAGCTTACGCAATCTCTGCAAGCTTGATGCCAGATTTGAAACACATAACTGGTGAAAAGAGAGAAGAACTCCTGCTCCGGAGAGAATATTTCCAGTCTCTACAAGAACTCCTCACTGACCCTGAAAGGCTAAGGTTTATCAGCCCTAAAATTTATGGATCAATCATCACAGATTGGGTCACATGGCTTCATGATTCAGCAAGTGGTCAAATTGGTGACGACCATTACCAGATTTCACCACAGGAACTTGAGAAAATAAAACTATATCTCAATAGATTAATTTTTGATCCTGGTGTCTTTAGTGAAGCAATGCTGGGACCAGAATACCAAGAACGAAGTAAAGCCTTTGCCTTAGATTTATCTATGATTCCAAAGCTTGATGAAATCAAAGATACTTATCCAATACTCACAGAACATCAAATTCTTGTTGCTTATCAAATTGCCTCCTCCAAACGCCACCGTCAAGTTAAGAGCCTAATGAAAGAACTGCAATTATTTTCAGGACAAACTTACTTCTGGTCTTTAATTGACGACTTTGTACGACAACGGAGTGAAGCTGGGCATAATAGATAAAGATGCCACAAGGATTTGATCTTCATTTATTAACTGTTCACTTGGACTGGTACTTTTTGGTACAAGTGGTAGTCTTGCTCGTCTGTGCAGGGCTAATTGGT
>JAPPOW010000108.1 GCA_028817775.1 Candidatus Melainabacteria bacterium
ATGTAGGTTTTAATGCCATCAAAAACATTGCACTTTTTGTAGCTGCACGTAATGCTATCAACGACAAAAAACTTTGGTTCCGTACTGTATTTGTTTCAGTAGCCACCAAAAAGCTTTGCTCAATGTTAGAGGAAGGACCAGATTTTGTAGACGCTGCTTACATGCTAGCTCTATTTCACAATATCGGCAGTTTAGTTTTCAAGCTCTTTTATACAGATGAATACAACGAATGTCAAGCAGAGCCAGATATTCACAAACGCCTAGAAATGGAATCAGAGAAGTTTGGCATCAATCACCTTGAACTTTCTGCAACTTTACTAAACAAATGGGGTTTCCCAAATGATGTAATTCAAAACATTTTAAATCAAGTTAGTTATGAAAGCCACAAGTTCACTAAAGCTAACGCTATTGTAGAACTGGCTAGACGCATGTATGAAGTGCAAGATTATGATGCCGAAATCAACAAAAACCTTCTTAAAGAAAGACTAACTGCCGATGAATTCGACAAGATTATCAAGAAATATAGAATGGATAGACTTGATCTTAGTGTTGACCTTGTCTATGGACTAGTTAACGCAGCCGAATCAGCGCTTCGTTCCTAGGTCATCCTGAGCCCATTAGGGCGTCAGGACCTTGTCACATAGTTTCCGAAACGGCACAGCTAAACTAATAGCTCTAACAATCAAAAAGACATGTAGCGATAACCAAAGCCCATTGTTGCCTAGTATAGGTTCTAGGATCGTAATTGCCATGGCATAAATTCCAAATGCAAGAATCATCATATCGCGCAGAATTCTAGTTTGAGTCATACCGATATAGATACCATCAAGCTGGAAGGCTCCAATCCCAGTAAGCGGAATTGCAATCAGCCATGGCATAAATTTCATCGCTTCAACTTTAATTGAATCAAGGTTAGTCAACAAACTTAGAATCGTTTCACCCCAGAAAAAATAAACCAGGGAAAAGATCGCGGCAAAGACCAGCCCCATCTTAGAAGTTTTGATTACTGCTTCATGGAACATCTGAGATTTAGCAGCGCCGAAAGCCTGACCAACCAAGGCTTCAGCAGCATTAGCAAAACCATCAAGCGCATAGCTTACAAACCAGAATAAATTGATCAATACTGTGTTTACAGCAAGCACCATATCACTACTACTAGCTGCTGCCGAGGTAAACCAAGCAAAGGCAATAAAGAGTAGCACCGTACGCACAAAAAGATCAGAATTAATTTTAAAAACCCGAGTGAGTTTAGCCTGTTCAAGCACCCCATCCAAAAAGCCCCAATCAATTTTGCCAGCCTTACTATGTTCTTTGCGCAAGAGTACCAAGGCTGCAATCAAACTCAAAATGAAAACAAAGTGATGCGAAATAAAAGCTGACCATGCGGCTCCAGCCACTCCCCACTTGAGTACCAATACCATATAGATTGCTAATGGGATATTGAGGGCGTTCATCGCTACCCGCAAAGCCAGTGCCAGCTTAGGTCTCTGCACACCATAGAACCAACCAAGCATGACATAGTTACCCATAGTTGCAAAAGAGCCCCATATTCTAATTGAAAAATATTCCTTAGCTAAGACTTCAACTTGTTCACTACCATTGAGGAAAAATTCAAAAGCCAAGAATGAAATCAGCTCTTGCAAGATCACCACCAAAGCTGCCAGACTAAACGCTATCAAAAGTGCCCGTGCCAGTGAAGCATAAACTTCTTTGTAGTTCTGTGCACCATAGGCTTGTGCTGTCACTCCGGTAGTACCCTTACGCAAGAAAGCAAAACTCCAATAGATGCATTGCAGTACAACTACTCCAAGTGCCACTGCACCAATATAGATGGGGCTATCCATCCGTCCCATGACCGCAACATTAGTTGCCCCAATCAGAGGAATAGTGACATTGGCAAGGATAATCGGCCAAGCTAGGTTCCAAACTCGCTTGTAGCTTATTTCGTGGCTTGCTTGCATTAATTACATGATCTCATAAATTTCAGGACAATTCTTAGTTATTTTAAATTTGGCAATATTGTTAAGTGATAGTACCGTGAGCTTGACGAAAATTGCATCTCGCTTTTTCTCTCCCTTTAGCGTCAAACCTCACTCGCAGACTGCGCTGCTCGTCGGTTCTCCTCAGACGGAGCCTCTAAAAAAGCGAGACGCCAATTT
>JAPPOW010000056.1 GCA_028817775.1 Candidatus Melainabacteria bacterium
AGCAAGAATAAACAAAAGAAGAGCACGAATAAAATAGTCATGACTATCCAAAATGGTTTGCGGCGTAGGTTATAAAAATCACGTACAAAACTCACCTGATTAAAACTTAACCAGGGAAGTTTTGCTGCTGCTGACACTGGAGCTTCTTCTTCAGGTTTTGGATCATCAGGTGGAGCTGCAGCGCGAATTTCTTGCTTTGCAATCTCTTCCTGAGTTTCTTCCTCGATTTCAGCGAAGCTTTGGTAGTTTTGTTCTTGTTCTTGCTGTTCTTCTTCTTCGCCCATTAGTTACATTTAACCCAAATGTTTGTTTGGATCAAAGCGATTTTCAAGAATTTCTGTTCTTATGTTCTCGGTTAATTGGATGAGATAAGTTAAGTTATGAATGCTGAGTAGAGTTGCAGCAAGGATTTCTTGTGCTCGAAATAAATGTCTAATATAAGCTCGGCTATGCCTAGTGCAAGCGTAGCACTTACAATTTGGAGCGAGTGGCCCAAAATCTTCCTTGAAACGAGCGTTCTTGATAAGTAGTCTTTGGCCATTTTCATCAAAAAATGCTCCATGCCTGGCGATACGAGTTGGCATGACACAGTCGAACATATCTATTCCAGCAGCAACAGCTTTGACTATATCTTCTTTGGTACCAATTCCCATTAGGTAGCGAGGTTTGTCCTCCGGTAAAAGTTCAGTAGTGAAATCTACTACTCGATCTATATCTTCACGGCTTTCTCCTACTGAGACTCCACCAATGGCATAGCCAGGTGCATCAAGTTTGCTGATTGCTGCTGCACTTTCTTTCCTGAGATCATCAAAGATGCCACCCTGTACAATTAAAAATAGTGCTTGATCTTCTGCTCTAGTTTTGTTTTCTAAAGCTTGTTGATGCGCTTGAACACAACGTTCTGCCCAAGCATGAGTGCGGTCCATTGCTTCTTTGGTTTCTTCATAACTAGCACCACCATCAGGACAATGATCAAAGGCCATGATGATATCAGCTCCTAATTGATTTTGGATACGAATTGAATCCTCTGGACTAATAAAATGTTTCTGTCCATCTAGATTGTCAATAAATTCAGCACCTTGATCTGTGATCTTGCATTTACCAAGACGTGCTTGAGAAAAAATTTGAAAACCGCCAGAGTCAGTTAGAAATGGTTTGTGATATGAGGTCCATTGATGTAAACCACCGGCTTGATGGATTAATTTTTCACCGGGTCTTAAGTGCAAATGATAAGTATTAGAGAGTACTATCTGCGCGCCACAGTCATCCAGCTGATCAAAGTTGAGAGCTTTGATTGCAGACTGAGTTGCCACTGGCATAAAAACGGGGGTTCTGACTAAGCCATGTTTCGTTCTTATCTCGCCAGCCCTCGCTTTATTATGTTTCTTGATTAATTCAAAGTTAAACGACATCAAGCTATATCTTAACAGTAAGCTATTTGGGCTAGTCCATTTGACCTAGTGACCGAGTTAAGGAATTAGCTCTGCTGGGTCTAATTTATATAGTAATAGCTGGGCCTAGCCTTGCTATTATGCTTTGATAAAGATAGTAATGAACGAAAAACGCGAAAAACAAATTCCTTGTATCGTTGGAGTTGGAGTTATAACTTCCAAGAAGGATATGATGCGCTTGCTTCGTGGTTTCGACCATGTGAAGTATACAGATGTGATTGATGACAAAGTTCAAAGCGAAGAAGAAGCTTACGTGGTTGAGGTTTTTAGTTCTGAAACTGAAAGTACTGTAGTTTTCAACCGTAGAATGCATATCAATGTAGAGAACTTTGAGTATCTCAAGATTTTACAAAACCTGCCAGGTACAGTGGAGCTGATTGAAGGTCATAGAACCTTGAGGCTTGAAGCTGTCAATGATCCGTTTGGAAACAAAGATATATTGATGAGTGAATCAATCGAAAACCGTGCAAATATCGAGGGGCTCTATGAGGAGGAAGATATCATTTTCGATGATGATTTCTGATCTCATCTGATTTGTGCTGATAATGACGGGCGTTTAGGGAAGCTGGATCATTATGGCAGAAGCATTAAGTCTAAATCCAAATAGTATCGGCAAGATCCTTGGCAGGGTTGTTACCAACCAGTCAAATATTTTGGCTGTTTTTGCAGTCATTATCCTTGGCATGCTATTGGTGCCGCTGCCACCA
>JAPPOW010000026.1 GCA_028817775.1 Candidatus Melainabacteria bacterium
ATTTTTTGTTTCTTGTGACACTTTATGGACCAATGATATCCCGCTTGACCTTGAGGAGAATTGGTTTGGTACTGCGCCAGTAAGTGCAGAAGATTCTAAACACTACTGTAATTTCAAAATCAAAGACGGCAAGATCGCTGGTATCTTCGACAAGGAGCGAGTTTCAGGCAATGAATATGAAGCCTTCGTTGGACTTTGCTATATCCATGACTACCAAAAATTCTGGAAATCACTTGAAGCCAAGGATCTCATCCGTGGCGAGCTGCAAATCTCTAATGGTGTACGAGCACTAGTTGCTAATGGTGAAGCTAGAGCTGTGCCAATCCACTGGATTGATGTTGGTAATGAGGATAACTATCAAGAAGTTAGAGCTCTCTATGAAGACTTTAACTTTAGTAAATCAAATGAATTTTTCTACACAGTTGGCGGCAGAGTAATCAAGTTCTTTGCTGACGCTAAAGTAACAAGCATGAGAGTTGATAATGCTGCACTCAACCACGCAGGCTTCCCTAAGATCAGTTTCCATAAAGATCAGTTCTACGCTTATGAATTCCTTGATGGTGACGTGCTCTATGAGCTTAATTCACCAACCAGATTCAAGAAGTTTCTAGCTTGGCTTAAGCAGGAGCTATGGAAACCAGTAGATGTTGATAAAGAAGTCTTCAAAAAAGCTTGTCACAAGTTCTACTTTGAGAAAACCAAACAAAGACTTGATAAATACTTTGCCAAGTATCCTGAGGACAACAAGAAACTAATCATCGATGGTGAGGAATTGCCGTCTTGTGCTGAGCTAATCGCTCAAGTACCTTGGGATGAGCTTGAAGATGGTATCCCAACATTCATGCATGGTGACTTGCAGTTTGATAATGTGATTTACAACGAGAAGACCGGTGAGTTTGCCCTGATTGACTGGCGTCAAGATTTTGCCGGACATGTAGAGTTTGGTGATTGGTACTATGACCTAGCCAAGATGGTTGGTGGTATCTTGCTTAATTATGATTACGTCAAGAAGAACTTGATGGCTTACCATGAAGATGAAGACGGCATCACCTTTGATTTTGCTACTCGCTTCCATGGAGCAAGCTACGAGCAAACCCTCTCTGAGTTTATCAAAGAGCAAGGTCTAGATTTGGCTCGCGTCCATATTTTACGCGCGCTAATTTACCTCAACATGTCACCATTGCACCATAATCCGTTTGATAAATTACTTATGGCACTAGGTTGCAAATTATTAAACGATGCCCTCAAGGAAAGAGCCAATGCAGTGGGGAACTGAGACTAAGGTATTTTTCTCTGTTTCAGGCAAGCCAGGTAATTTTGGTGCTAGTGTTTATAACTTTCTATTTAAAGAATTAGATATTAATGCCGTCTACTTGCCACGTAAAGTTTTAGATGCTGCTAAATTAATTGAATCAATTCGCACTCTTGGAATCAACGGCTGCTCAGTCTCGATGCCACTCAAGGGTCAAGTCGTTGAACATCTTGATGAACTTGAAGATTTAGCTCAAGCTACTCAATCTGTGAACACTATTCTTAATGAGGATGGCAAACTGATTGGTCACAACACTGATTGCTACGGCGCTCAGCAGGTACTTGAGCGGCTTAAGCCTAAATCAGTATTAGTTTATGGTGCTGGTAGTGTGACTGCATCGGTGCTAACTGCTTTGCGTAACACTGGCTGCACTGATATAGCAATCACTGGTAGAACTATCTCTAAAGCTGAAGCTTTAGCTAAGCAGTTTGGAGCTAAAGTTGATGATGGCTCTAGTAATTTTGAGCTTTTGATCAATACAACTCCAGCTTCTAAGGATCCAGAGAATAAAGAACTCTTCGGATTACTAGATAGAGTAGAGGGTTTGTTTGACCTACCAGTGTCACCAACTGATGTGGCGCTAGTAGCCCAAGCCCGCCAGCGTGACATGATTCTATCGCCAGGCTTTGAGATGTCTAAATTTCAATTACAAAAGCAGTTCTCTATCTATACTGGGATTTGGCCTGAGATTGAGATGCTTAATAAGGCTCTAGAGCTTAATGGGTTTGTTTAGCCTAAAGGTCCAAAGATTGATTAAATTTAACGATACCATATTTTTGTAAGTGTTAAGATCTTATACAAGGAGGCTCAATAAATTTCCAATGGAATCATGGTAT
>JAPPOW010000198.1:0-3007 GCA_028817775.1 Candidatus Melainabacteria bacterium
ATTTGTAATTTAGAAGCATCTTCCAGTATTGGTTTTAATTTCTCACGCACCTGATCTGGGTCAAGCTGCTTGATTTCCTGATGACGTACCGGGATGTAGTAATTTTTCATCTTGCCACTATATTCAAAACTTAGTGCCCAACCAACTATTTGTGCAGTAAGAGTATTAAGCCCTGTGGTCTCAAGATCAATTGCATAAGTATCAACCTTCTCTAATTCTTTAACTACAGAATTAAGCACCGCTTCTTCCAGCACCACAAAAGCTTTGAGATCCACATCATTAATCTCTTGCTCGAAATCAACCCAACGTTCTTGGTTTCGTGGTCCTTTATTACTGGATTGCTTCGCTCTCGCTCGCAATGACGAGCCGTTCGGCTCCGGGCTAGGCGGCAATTCCCCAACATCAACTTTGGCCAAATTCCCACCATTAAAAGGTTTAAGTACTATTGGCAAACGCTTGAGAATTGAATTGAAATCAAGTTCTTTGAGAAAATCAATTAAATTATCAGTGTCAGGCATATCAAGCTTGCAATGATCTAAATTCAAATCACAATCTTTGACGCCTTCAGGAGTGGTAATGATAGTTGCAATATGCTTGGACATGCGCGCTGATTCCTCTTGCTCAACTAATTTTTCTTTGGTCTTAGGTGGACCAACTTCATCTATATTTTTATAGATGCCATCAAGGTCACCATACTCACCGAGTAGTTTATTAGCAGCCTTAGGACCAAGCCCACGGATACCAGGAATATTGTCAGAGCTATCACCAGCAATACCCTTGTAGTCAGTGATTTGATCAGGACGCACTCCCATCTTCTCAAAGACTTTCTCAGGGTCAAAGATTTCTAGTCCACCACCACGTTTGGGGACTGCCATATGAGTTTGATTATTGACCAATTGAAATAAATCTTTGTCACCAGAAAGAATCACCACATCATAGCCTTCAGCCTCCGCTTCTTTAGCCATGATGCCAATCAAGTCATCAGCTTCATAACCAGGTTCTTCAAGCACGGGGATATGAAACTTACGAAAACCTTCTTTAATTAATTCCCATTGTGGTTGCAAATCGTCCGGCATTTCATCGGGGCGATTGGCTTTGTAATCTTCATAGACTTCATGGCGGTAAGTTGGTTCAGGTAAGTCAAAAGCGACAGCGGCATGATCAGGTTTTGCAAATTCAATTGCATCAAACAAAGCTTTGAGGGTACCGTAGACTGCCCAGGTAGGATTACCTTGTCCATCACGTAAATTACTCATCTCGAGTGCAAAAAACATCCGGAAAGCTAAATTACTTCCGTCTATAAGCAATAATTTTTCTTTGGTTGCCATTCAGATTATTGTAACCTGTGTCATCCTGAGGAATGCCGCAGGCATACCGTCAGGACCTCATTGCGGAACCATTGGGATCCTGACGCCCGTAGAGCTCAGGATAACAATACGTTCTTGATACTTCCGGGTTGTAACGCCTGTAACGTAATGTCAATACAAAGCGTTACAGGCGTTACAACCCGGAAGTGATAAGAACGTATTGCTAAATCCCCTCATCTGTTATAGCCTTATATATTGATGGACATTACAGAACTCTATGAAGCTAGCAAAGTGCCTGCACCACCAAGCAAAGATATTGAGATCCCAGAGGGTCTTGAACAAAATCTATTGGTAACTACTGTGGGTGGCTTTGTCGACAGTATCTATAACTGGGCAAGATCCAATAGTGTTTGGCCTCTAACCTACGGTACTTCTTGCTGTGCAATTGAAATGATGTCTGTGGGAATGTCTAGATTTGATATTTCAAGATTTGGTTCTGAAGTTTTCCGTGCCACACCGCGTCAAGCAGATTTAATTATCACAGCCGGTACCATCACACGTAAGATGGCTCCAGCACTGGTCAGACTTTATCAACAATTACCTGAACCTAAGTATGTAATTGCAATGGGCGCATGTACTATTACTGGTGGCATGTTCCATGATAGTTATTCAGTAGTACAAGGAGTCGACAGAATTATCCCAGTAGATGTCTACGTACCTGGCTGCCCACCTCGTCCAGAAGGATTGCTCCATGGTTTGTTCACCTTACAACGCAAGATCCGCAAAGAGAAATTATCAGAGCGCAAAGCGATTGCGGCAGCACATGAAGCAGCGACTCATGATGTTGATGAATACACGGGTCTATTGGTGAAATAGTTTTATGTCAGAAGAAGAAAATACGACAATAGAAAAAGGCGCAATCGCCACCATGCTTGAAGAGAAACGCATCAAAGTTACTCCCCTTGGAATTGATGCTTCGGGTACTGAACAGATCGCAATTGACGCTAATAATTTAGAGCAAGTAGCCAAAGAGCTTAAGCGCGGTAAAAAAATGAACCTACTTAATTTCATTACTGCAGTTGAAGTCAAAGATGGCTACCAAGCTATCTACAGACTTGAGAACTTAGGGATTAATGGAGATGAACAAGTAGCTGTCATGATCAAGGTTACAGTGCCTCGTGACAATCCAGTTTTGCCTTCACTAACCAAAGTCTTCCCGACTGCTAACTGGCAAGAACGTGAAGCCTATGACATGATTGGCATCAAGTTTGATGAGCACCCAGATCTAACCAGGATACTTAACCCAGATGACTGGGACGGGCATCCATTACGCAAGGACTATATTGGTCCGATGGATGAATTAAATCAACCAATGGCATATAAATAAAATGCTATGCTGCTGTGATTCCAATATCTTTCAGCAGGACGAAGTCCGTCTGTAGGTTTCTCTGAAACTGTATGCAGGAGCCGAAGGCTCCATAAAGCAATAGGACCAGCAAATGCTGGTCCTATCACGTGTGGGAGGGAGAGCTTGTTTTACAGAACCATCATGTCCTGAATAATTTTCTTGTCGTCATTTACACGGTTCTGACGCATTGTTCTAATCATTGATGTAACTCCTTTGTACTGACCAATGTTGTATTTAATAATGCCATCGCGTTGACGAGCCAGGTAAAGATGTTCGTTGATTACAGCTTGCT
>JAPPOW010000198.1:3017-9635 GCA_028817775.1 Candidatus Melainabacteria bacterium
TAGTATTTTTTAGCAAGTCCATTGCCGACAAAACCACCAATCGATCTACCAATACCAAAACCAATTACTGAGCCAAGTGGGCCACCTAGTGAACCAGCAGCGATACCGAGCATGCCGCCAATCCCCTGAGTACGGAATTTAAGCTTGTTCATTTTAACCTCAACTTCTGAGATTCTTTTAGTCATTTGGAAGATGTCCTGAAAGTTACTTGCAGCTAGTTGGTTCAAAGCACGACCATTAAATTCGGCTTGGACATTCCAGCTTAAATAGCTGACTTCTTCTGGTACTGAATATGCGTCTGTTAACATTAATTACCCCTCTGTTTACGTACTCTTGATGAGTTCGTTCTCCTTCTTATAAGTTTCTTTGTCAGCTTTGGCGACTTCTAACCAGAACTGTTGATTGTTTCTAGCGTGTCCTAGTAATTGCCTTACTGTCGATAATAATTGTCTAGCTGCCTGAGCGTCGCCAATCCCGAGAATTGCTTGCTGCATTAACTGCTCAGCGAAAGCGTTATCTGCTTGGGTTTGTGAAACTAGAGCTTCTGCGTCTGCCATCCTTTCAGCAGAATTAATGTAGGGAACATGTTGATATATAGCCATGGTGTATATATATAGGAGCCAGGTTATGCCTAGGTTAAGCATGGAGAAGTTTTTCTTAAAAAAAGTTCAGGTTCACGAAACCCCTACTAGTGACTAAGATTGGTTCTAGGTCGTTCAAGAGCGAGGCATTTGAAGTCCCAGAGGGACGTGTCCGAAGTGGGCTCTAGCCCATGAGGACTCAAATAACAAAGCTATTGGACGTCATAGGACCAATCTTAAACTTCGATGGCGGCGCCTTCGGTTTTTAACCAATCTTCGAATGCGATGATATCCGGTATGAATAAGTCGCCATTATCATCATTATTCAAGAAGCCTTTAGTTCTAAGTCTATCAAAGCCTTTAGATACTTGTTTAGGATTAACTTCAGCCAATCTAGAAATCTTGTGAGTATTGAGTGGTGGAATTTTAGTACCATCCTTGGTTACTTTTCCTTCTTTCATTACATTGAGGTAGAGTGCAAAAGCGACTCTAGCTTCATCGCTAAGTTCTACTGGAGTTTCTTCTTCAGCAGGAGCTTCTTCGGCGATGGCCTGGTTGATATCGTTAAGTTCTTCTTGATTAGACATACAGAATAGAATTCTAGCATAGGTGCTGTCCACAAAGTCCGATAACTGCGTTACGCGAGCCCTCATTTGCTACAGCAAACTTCGGGTCTAGGTATACAAAGCCTGCAGTACAAGTACTTTTTCATGCTCGCAAGCCTTGTTCTCGAACTTTGTGGACAGCACCTACCAGTTTTTAAATAAAGCTACCAGGACCAAAATTCAGCCTAAATAAGCGATCTGTATCAGTAAGCGCATCAATAAGCGGGAAGCCAATATCAAACCTAAGCGATCCAAATAATGGGATATTAACCCTGAGCCCAAAGCCTACTGAAGCTGCCTGAGACAACCTATCTGTCAGTCTATTGAGACGACGATCTCCACCAATCACTCCAGCATCAGCAAAGAGAGCAAAATCTAAGTTCTTTACTAATTTATTGTTTTTCAAATTCGGGATTATATTGTAGATAGGAGTTCTAAACTCAGCGGTACTAATAAGTAGTTTGCTACCAACCCCTAATTCAGAGATTGGTCTGTAACCACGAACACCGCTACTTGTACCGAGTCGAAGTTTTGCAAACTGAGGCATATTACCTAGCAATTCATAGCCGCCACGCAGATTTAGCAGTAAAGTAGAGCGCCACGGCATCGGGAAGAAACGGGTCGCACTAGTACTTAATTTAGTATAACTATTCACATCACCAAAACCCATCACTGGTACAACTGCTGCACGGAAACGAGTTCCTTTACGCGGTTTGGTTCTATCATCAAGATCACGGTAGGTATAAGCAGTACGAAAATCAAGGAACATACCACTAACAATTTGTTCATTACGAATCTGGCGTGCTTCTTGTTTGGCAATTGCACGCTTACCGCCAAGAAAACCTTTGCGGTTAGCGCTTAGCACATCTTTATCACTAATAGGATAGAGTTCTAAGATATTGTCAGTAACTTGGTCGAGGTAATCAGCTCTATCTCTATCTTCAATATCAATATAGTTAGCCGAACCACCGATACTCAAGCTCTGTCCGTTACCAATTCTTTTAGAGATACTAGCTGCTGTAGTCATCAAGGTCTGCCTAGACAAGTCAACAGTAAAGTTAGGACCATTGCTATAGCTAATACGGCGTGAAAGTGAATAATCATGCCCATGATAGTAAGGACTATTGTAGGCAGCACTAATTGAAGTGTAACGCCCCCGACGCACAAAATTACTATTTGTATTGAGAGTACTACCAGCCGCAAAACCACTACCAATGAGAGCATTAACATCAAGTGTTTCACCTTTACCACGGATATTGCCGCGACTATAATTCAAATTACCAAATAAACCAGCAGAGGAATTTATACCACCACCAAAACCAAGACTACTAAATTTTTCTTTTTCTCTAACTTGCAGTTCTAAGTCATAGCCATCACCATCAAGACTTGGTCTAACACTACGCCTAATATCATCAAAGTAGCTAGTACCCTGTATGCGTTTAAAGTCCTTGGCAAATTCTTGTTCATTATATGGCTTACCAATTTGAGTTTTGCGAGTGAGGAGTTCTAGATATTCAGTTTTAGTTTTCTGGTTGCCAGCAAACTTAATTGAATTAATTATCCCTTCATCAATATAGATTTTGAGCAAACCACTTGAATCAATATCTATATCCTTGACTCTCGCTACGATATAGCCAGCTTGTACATATTGTTGTTCTAAACTGTGAATCAGCTCCGAAAGTTTACGGGCGTTTTCTGGTTTTGCAATCAGCGGTGCAAAGTGTTTGTAAGGATCAAGATGCTTAATCTGATCAGCTCCATAAATCACAATATCAGTGACAATTGGATTTTCTTGGACTGAATACTCGAGTAGTATAGTACCGTCTGGTTTTTGGTAAGGCTTAGCCTCAACACTTTGCGGCACAAAATAGCCCATAGTATAGATCGCCTTGAGATCCTCAATCACCAATTCTTTGGAGAATCTCATTCCTACATAGGATTTAATTTGATCTATAATCTCCTGATCAGCAAGCAATCGATTACCGCTAATCTCAATTTCTGAAATAATTCCTTGTGGCTGTTTTGCAGCTTGTACCGGCAAAATCAAGAGCAAGCACAAGAGCAAGAGGCTTCTTAACACCCAGTTATTATATGATGATTTGAGATTACTTGTGTGAAATTTAGATTTTAGATCAAGCAGACAGTTGCTTCGCAACCTGCAGACGGCACTTTGTGCCTGCAGACGCTACGCTGCAAACAACAGGACGAAGTCCATGCGCAGGAGCGTTAGCTCCATTTGCAGGTTGCGAAGCAACCATATGCCCTAATCTATAGATAAGTCACGGGTAATACCAACAACTACTACGCTATACTGTTTCTTATGTCGGATCCCAATAAAGTTTACATATTCGATACCAGTTTACGCGATGGTGAGCAAAGTCCTGGCGCCAGTATGAACGCTCAAGAGAAGCTAGAGATTGCTAAACAACTAGCCTTGCTAAATGTAGATGTGATTGAAGCTGGCTTCCCAGTCTCTAGCAAGGGTGATTTTGAAGCTGTGCACAATATCGCAAAAGAAGTACACGGACCGACCATCTGTGCTCTAGCTCGTGCAATTGAGAAAGATATTAAAGTTGCAGCAGAAGCATTAGAACCTGCTAAGTCAAAACGACTACATACTTTTATTGCAACCTCTCCAATTCATATGGAGCATAAACTCAAAATGAAACCCGCTGAAGTTTTAGCCAAAGCTGGTGAAATGGTTGAGTATGCAAAATCTTTGGTAGATGAAGTTGAGTTCTCTCCAGAAGATGCCGGACGTTCTGAGAAATCATTTTTATATGAAATCATTGAGCTTGCAATCTCCAAGGGTGCAAGTTCAATCAATATCCCAGACACTGTTGGTTACACCACACCAATGGAGTTTGGACAATTGATCAAGGATATTAAAGACAATGTGCCTAACATTGATCAAGCGATTATTTCAGTACATTGTCATAATGATCTTGGTTTAGCTACCGCTAATTCTCTAGCTGCCCTGGTCAATGGTGCCCGTCAAGTGGAGTGTACTGTCAACGGAATTGGCGAGCGCGCCGGCAACGCCAGTCTTGAAGAGATTGCAATGATTCTCAAGACTCGTAATGATTTAGGTTTACACACAGAAATAAATACTAAGCAAATTACTAGAACCAGTAAATTAGTTAGCAATATTACTGGTATGTTCGTACAGCCAAACAAAGCAATTGTCGGAGCAAATGCCTTTGCTCATGAATCTGGCATCCATCAAGATGGAGTGCTGAAACACCAGAAAACTTACGAGATTATGAACCCAGAAGATGTTGGCATCCTGGCTACTCAAATCCCTCTAGGACCTCGTTCTGGCAAACATGCACTCAAATCAAGATTGGCTCAGCTTGGCTTTGACAAGACGGAAGAAAATCTCGATGAACTCTACGCTAAATTTATCAAACTTGCTGACGAGAAAAAACGAGTTGATGATAGAGATTTATTTGCACTTGCTACTAATCAATCATTGTCAAACGAGAGCACTGCTACTTTTGAATTAGTTCATGTACAAGTAACTTGTGGTAGTGGCAATTTACCAACAGCAAGTGTGATGTTGCGAGACCAACGCGACAAGACCAATATACTCAAAGGCTCTGA
Organism: Candidatus Melainabacteria bacterium; assembly: GCA_028817775.1. Lineage (GTDB taxonomy): Bacteria > Cyanobacteriota > Vampirovibrionia > LMEP-6097 > LMEP-6097 > JABHOV01. Next base: position 7,807 of record JAPPOW010000198.1, read on the forward strand.
GCTAGGCACTGGACCAGTGGATGCCATCTGCAAGTGCATACGCAAACTAACCAAAGCTGATTGTACCTTGATTGAGTTTACAGTTAAGTCAGTAACTGAAGGCATTGATTCATTGGGTGAAGTATTTATTCGGATTCAAGATGACAAGAACAAAGGTATTTATAGCGGTCATGCTGCCAAGACTGATATTGTAATTGCTTCTGCTCAAGCTTACCTCAACGCTACCAATAGATACTTTGAGCGTAAGGAAAGTTTGAAACTAAATCCTCAATCAGCTGAAGAAATCGCAGGTGTCTAAATGGTAGTAATAGCAATTGATGGACCAGCAGCCAGTGGCAAGAGTACTATTGCAAAAAAACTTGCAACAGAGCTTGGTTACACTTATATCGATAGCGGAGCAATGTACCGGGCTGTGACTCTTGAGTACCTCCGTCATTGCGAGGAGCTGAATGCGACGAAGCAATCCAGGGGAAATGATGAGGCAATTCTTCAAAGCATTTTAAATGACTTTCAGTTTGATTTTGATGGCGATGATGTGATTATCAACGGTCAAGATCGTAGCCCAGATATACGTACCAACCTAGTTAGTCAGAATGTCAGTTACATTGCTTCATTTAAAACTGTACGTGAAAAATTAGTGGAGCTACAAAGGCAAATGTCTCAAAGCAAAGATATAGTAATGGATGGTAGGGACATCGGCACTGTAGTCTTCCCAGATGCTGATCTGAAAATATTTATGGTAGCCTCAGCCCAGGTGAGAGCTGAGCGTAGAGCAGCCCAACTTAAAACTCAAGGTGAAGAAGTTGACATTGAGCAACTTGTCAAGGAAATTGAGAAACGAGATGAGATTGATTCTCAGCGTGAACATTCGCCTCTAGTCAAAGCTGATGACGCAATAGAGATTTGCACAGATGATTTAAGTATTGAAGAAGTAACTAAAGTGATAAAATCTTATTGTCGAACAGGGGAGCCTCTCTAAAGAAGCTGAGAATGTACCAAAGTACTAAACCCTTTGAACCTGACTGGTTAGTACCAGCGTAGGGAGGTCAAAATGATTAGATTAATTTCGAATATATACTCACGTTTGTTTTCAAGCAAAGAACAAAGCGAGCCTGATTTAGAAGTAGTAGCTAATATAGCAATCACACCACTAGGACAAGGCGAGTCGATGTCAAACTCGGTAAGGACTTGCCGCAAAATATTGAACAAGTTTCATTTGGATCCTCATGACCATGCACTAGGCACCAATGTCCATGGTCCGATGTCCAAAATTGAAACTGCTATCCGTGAGTGTCATCAAGCTTTGCATAAACAAGGCGTACAGAGAATTCAAACTGAAATCACGCTTAACTCAAGGAAGGACAAGAAACAAAATATTGATACAATGATGGCAGCTTAAATTAACCCAAACTCATTTTACTGCCTGCCTTAATATAGCAATACAGATATTTTCAGCTAATTTTCTGCCCTTAATAAGCATTAAATTAAACAGGCTTAATTTAAAAGCTTTCTAGATCTAGACCAAGGCTCTCATCTTGTTCATCAATCAGCGCATCCAAGTCTAGTAACTGGTCTGGGTTGATATCAGCCTGCTCAGATAGTTCTTCAATATCAATTGGGACTTCAGGTTTTAACACTGCTTCAACTGGAGCTGGGATCAATTCTTGATCTTTAAACTTCTCTATTGGTTCAGAGTAGAGTTGTGCTAGCAATTCAACAGGCACACCAGAATCAACAGTATATAAATCAGGGTGCAAAAACAATTTTTTACCTAGCACCGCCAGTAGTAGTTTAGAGCTATGGATCAACATCCGTCCATAGTATTGCTT
>JAPPOW010000223.1 GCA_028817775.1 Candidatus Melainabacteria bacterium
GAATTAAGTATTTATAGATTTTTAAGATTAAACCCAAAGATCAATTTCTTGACCACAGAAAGCTGATTCTAATAGATCAACCAAAGTACCCCAACCTAAAGATTCAAGTGCCAGTTTGAACTTACCGCGTTTTTTGTCCATGCGTCTAAGCGCACTGGTTTTGAGAGCTTTGTTACGAAAGTGCTGCGTAACATCCACGCGTCCCATCAATTCTGGCAATTTACTGCTAAATTCCTGGATTTTTGCGCGGATGTCCTGCACTAAGTTATTTTCTAAGAAATTAACTTTCGCTTGTTTATGTAGGTTAGTAATCACATTTTGCGCCATGATTAGCTATATATAGAAGCAAAAACCAGGAAATTGACAAATATCTCAGTAAATCTATACCCCGGGTGGGTATAACCCTTCATTGCGAGGCATAGCCGAAGCAATCCAATGCATCGATATAGCTTGTCCACTAGATTGCTTCGTCACTCCGTTCCTCGCAATGACCCCAAGGCTGTTACCCTAGTAGTGTGAAACGCGTCGTATTTATGGGGACCCCTGAATTTGCTTGCCCAAGTTTGCAAGCTCTAATAGAAGCTGACGATATTGAGGTGATAGCTCTAGTCACCCAGCCAGACCGGGCAGTTGGACGCAAACAAATCATCACGCCACCAGCAACTAAAGTTCTTGCTAATAAGCGTAAGCTTCCAGTCCTGCAAGCAGAGCGAATCTCCAAAGATGAAGCAGTTATTGAGCAAATCATAGAACTAAAACCTGACTTTCTGATTACAGTAGCTTACGGTCAAATCCTCAAACAAAATATTCTTGATATCGCGCCAGTAATAAATCTACACGCAAGTTTATTACCTGAGTTTCGCGGACCTGCGCCAATTAATTGGATGCTCTTTCACGGCGATACTGAAGTCGGGCTAGCAACAATGCTGACTGATGCTGGTGTTGATACAGGTGATATTTTACTGACCAGCAAAATGGAAATCGATAATAAAATCAAGGCTGATGAATTGACTAAGAAACTTTCAGACCTTGGAGCACCACTACTGGTCAAAACTATTCTTGAATTTGAAGAAATCAAAGCACAGCCACAAACTAGTTGCAAGCCAGATCGTCAGCTTGCACCCTTTATGGACAAAAACCTGGGACAAATCGATTTTGCAGCTGAAGCACTAGTACTCAAATCAGCCAGTCCTCGGCAAAGTGATTTTGAATTTAGACAAAAGAATAGCGCCAAAGCTATCCACAATTTAGTGAGGGGTAGCTATCCTTGGCCTGGAGCTTGGTTTGAGCGCAATGGAGAAAAAATTATAGTGCTTGAAACCCAGGCAAACAAATTGGAGACTAATGAGGAAAAAACGTCAGTTCCAAGCACTATAAGTCAAATTAATAGGGACAATGGTTCATTTTCGATTATTTGTCACGAGGGAGAATTGGAGATCTTACAAGTCAAAGCCCAGGGTAAATCAGCGATGCGGGCACTTGATTGGCTTAACGGTCAACGCCTCAAGCCTGGTGAAAAACTATGCAGCAGCTAAAAGCTCAGCAATATTACGGTTGCTTCTATTACTACCAGCTACTAACTCATTATCATTACGACGATGAAGCTCAGAACCTGCAAATGAAGCTGCAGCACGCTCTGCATCATGCGTCGCTCGAGCGTGAACTTTAGCGTGAGGGTCACGGGCCATCATCACACCACGATCACGAGCTACACCCTGATGCTGAGCATGAGCTCTCATTTCTTGAACTGGCTGCGGAAAATCTGTCGCTCTGACCTTGGCGACCTTGTGAGCAAGATTAATAAATGGTGATAAAGCTAGTGCTTGTACTCCTATGGTCTTTCTCCCTATTTAAAACTATGCCCCTTGAGGAGCGTGTAAACCTGCTAACGACTCTCTGCTTAATGATGGAAATTTATGTGTGATTACTGATCTTGCCCTACTTGAATCTGCATCCGTATGAAAAGTTCTGTAAGCAGCAACACATGCAGAGAGGACAGTCTCCTTGAGCATAGCCTTGAATGAATGTCCTATTGAATTGTTTGCTGCGCTGATCATTGTTTCCTTCCCCTCAATAATTAATTAATAACGAATTATAAACACAATCTTAACAGGACTATCAGCTTTTTGGCAATATGTATTG
>JAPPOW010000018.1:0-9364 GCA_028817775.1 Candidatus Melainabacteria bacterium
CCGACACAAAACCTCCTAATACGATTTTTTAACGCCAGTCACTAGTTGTATGCAGCTTCGCTGCATAGCCGGTCACTAGACTCCAGTAATTTTGTGCATCAGTTTTCTCACGTCCGGCGAATGCTTTAAAATATAAACATAGGATTTTATGCAGAAATCTGTCTATATCTTTTTGTTAATAAATATTTTCACATTAGCCAATTTATTGGCAATATGTCCTGTGACAGCCACGGATATTTTTCAACTCAGCGTCAGTCAAGTTGAAACCAAAGGACTCAAAATTAAAGTACTGCCTGAAACTATACTTGATACTGAACTTAGCCTTGAAGGAGATTTGTTCAGTGGTTTTCTGGATGAACAAGCCTGCAAAATTATTCGAGTACCTGAACGCACCCGTATTATTGGAGAAGTGGTTGAACTAAAACGTCCGAGTAATTTTAAACGAGGTGCCAAGATCAAAGTTCATGTCGATAGACTAATGCTCTACGATGGTACTACTGTCAAAGTTAGTGCTGACTTTAGCTCTAAACCAAGTATGCAGGATGACGATAATCCTAATGCTTTGAAATCATTTGGACGCAAAGTGCTGCGTGAAACTTCTAATGTCAGTGCTAGTACCTTGGTTGGTGCAATGGACTCAGTTCAATATGGTGGGATTGGCACGGCAATTGCTACTAGCGGGATTTCTACCTTAGTGGGAGCAGGATTAGGACTTGGTATGGGACTTGTTGGTGCAGTCAAAAACAAAGGTGAGAATTTAGTTAGTACCGGCTTTGAAGCAATCAATCTCAAACTTGAATCTGATTTTGTTTTCCTTGAAGACCTGCCGATTATGGAACAGCCACTACAAGTAATGAGTACTGAATTGCTCGGTGTCAAAATTAATGTCAATAGAATTTCTAAACTCCATTCTACTAGTTATGGAGACTATTTGGTTTTGGATATAGATCTTGTCAATCAAGGCCCTAGAGAACTATTCATGGGTGACTTTGTCCTCAGTTCTCGCCGGCATATACTTCCTGTCTACAATAATCCGCTCTTGGCTAGTGGTGGTATGCAAGAGCCAGAGCAAGATAAGCTAAGCGATGGCGTTAAAATAGCTTTCTCACTGGGATCAATAAAGAAGAAGGATAATTATCAATTGATGTTGCTAGATCCAGTCAGTCAGGAGATCATAGCAAATACAGAGATTGATATTTCAACTTACCTCTGATGGATGATAGCCAAAATATTTTTCCAGAAAACTTTTCTACTAGTGATATGAGTGATATCGATCTAGATTCACTCACTGCGCATAGTGATATGACTGGGCTCGATAGTATTCATGAAGCCAAGCCCTATAATGAGTCTGAAATTTTTGCAATCAGTCATGAGTACTATCAAAACAAAGGAATCAAGGCTTGGTCTAACCAAGCTGGCAAAATTATTCCGCACAAAGTTGGTACTAATTATCAAGCTGCACTTGGCTTTGCTCGTTTGGTTAAAGCTAACCTCAAAAATTATTCCTGGAACGAAAAACTAAATATTCTTGAGTGCGGCGCTGGCTCGGGACGTTTCTCGCGTCACTTACTGCATGCCTTTAAAGAATTAGAGATTGCTAATAAGTGCACACTATTAATCACTGACTACTCAAAACAAAACTTGGATGATATCGCTCAATCCAGTATGTTGGCTGAGTTTGAAGAAGATGAAGACTATCGTCTTGTTGAGTTTGATATTGTTGAGGCTAGTAGAGGCACTACGCTTGCTGGCAAGCGTTTCAATTTTGGCAATATTGCAGCTGTCTATTTACACTATGTCTTGGATTCATTGCCGCTAACAATTTTGCGTAATCAAGGTGATAAGCAAGAAGAACTCAATCTCTCTATCTCACGCCGTCGTGACCAGCGCTACGATGTGCTGGAGAATGATTTCTTTCAAGCTCGCTTGGAAATAAATGAAAGCTGGCAGGATTATAAGTGGCAAGAACAGTCAGAGCCTGAACGATATTACCAAGAACATTTCCAGCAATACTATCAACATAAAAAAGAAGACCTCAACTATCCTTATCAAGCTATGCGTGCGGTGGATAATTTGAACCGGATGTTAGATGATAGAGCCTTTTTGCTCAGTTCAGATTTGCTTGATGCTCATGGGCGCCGCTATGCAATTGTGGGAAACTCAGTCCTGCACCCGCTTGACAGCAAGTTTATTCTTGATTACCAAATACAAGAGGGTAACTTTGGTGAAGTACTTATCGAAGAATCAAAAAATCTGTCTCGTATGCTCTTAAGTAAATCAAAAAATGTAATAGAGGACTTACTACCGGTCTTCCATGATTTGCATATTCATGACAATCATCTGACTAAATATTTGCAGATGGAAAAAGCATTGAGGCACTTGGTTGAAGGTAATGATCCCAATAGTTTGCTAATGCTCTTGCGTGAGTTTACTAAGCTTGCTCCTTATTGTTCTAGTACTTATAGATTCTGGTCAGAATATTACAAGATGATTGGTAAAGAAAATTATGCAATGGAAGCTTTGGAAAAAGCAAAATTGAATGATTATTGGGCTGATTTGTAACTCTCGGTCATTGCGACCGCGAGCCAAAGGCGTGGCGGGAAGCAATCTAATGTAGGGAATGCAGCGGAACCTATGCATTAGATTGCTTCGTCGTAAACTCCTTGCAATGACGGTTGCTGGGTACTAGTTGAGGTTTAGTTCTTGAAGCTCACCAATAATTTCTTCTGCTTCTTGATAGGAATTAATTGAAACAATCTGTGGTCGTTTCTTACCAGCGCCGCGCATACCAGTGACATAGTTTGAAATATGACGGCGGCTTTCTCTGATACCAACAACATCACCCTTGTACTCTACTAGCATCTTACAATGCTTGAGAGCAAGCTCGAGTTTGGTTTTAGTATCAGGCTCAGCTAAGTTCTCACCAGTGGCAATAAAGTGATTGACTTGTTTTGAGAACCAAGGCTTGCCCATAGTGCCACGAGCAATTGCCATACCAGCAGCGCCAGTCACTTCCATTGCCTGTTCAACATCGTCTAAGGTTTTGATATCACCATTGGCAAAGACTGGAATAGAAACAGCTTCAACCACTTTGGTGATTTCTGACCAGTCAGCAGAGCCGCTATATTTTTGGGCTCGGGTGCGTCCATGAATAGTGAGAGCTTTGATACCTAACGATTCAAATTTTTGTGCAAGTTCAACTACATTCTTTTCTTCTTCGCACCAACCTAATCTGGTTTTGACTGTGACTGGTAATTTAGTTGCTTGCATTACGGCACGGATAATGTCACAAGCTAGATCTGGTTCACGCATCAGAGCGGCACCATCCATGCTGTTAACTAGTTTAGGTACCGGGCAGCCCATATTGATATCGATAAATTTAGCGCCAGCTTCTTGAGCGATAGCTGCTGCTTCAGCCATCACCTCAGGTTCATGTCCAAATACTTGAATACCAGTCAGTGGATCTCCCTCAGGAATATCCATGCGGGCGCTATGGCGGTGGTCCTTACGGTTCTTATGCGCATGTGTGATTGATTTTGAACTCAGCATCTCGGTAGAGAGCAAAACATTGGGATCAAACTCACGGCAGAGTTTACGGTAGACAATATCTGTCACTCCTGCCATTGGCGGGATATAGACGTAGCCATTAAGCTCAAGATCTCCTATTTTCGTAATCTTATCCATGCCGGGTAGTTACAATGTTTGGTTTAACGATAACAAGTATAGCCTAATGAGATCAAAAAACCTAATATCGTGACTACCCGGCATGGATAAGATTACGGTTTAGTCTTTTTTCTCGTCTTTTTCAGCTTCTTTTTTAGCTTTTTCTTCTTCGTACTTAGCGTCTAACTCAGTAACCTTGTCAAGAATTTCTTGAGTGATTGCAATGGCTGTATCACCAACCATATTTTTGAGTACAGCAACCCCCTTCATTAATTGCTTGTCTTGAGCATCTTCTGGTTGACGTACTCCAAACTTAACATTGGGATCAAAGAACCATGGTCCGCGACTTTGATCATAATCAAGCTTCTCTAGTTTAACTTCGTAATCTGGTTTGATACCCTTCTTGTTGATATCAGTTTTGTTTGGTGTGAGGTACTTTGCAATTGTGACATTGATACCACTACCGTCACCCAATTTATTAATTGCTTGTACTAAACCCTTGCCAAAAGTTTTGGTACCAACAATTTCAGCACGGCCGTTGTCACGTACTGCACCTGAGAAAATTTCACTGGCACTAGCACTATTGCTGTTGACTAGCAGTACTAGTGGTTTGTTAGAGCTAATGATTTTACGTGAGTTAAATGAACTGACGTAACCATTTTTGTTGACGGTACTAACTATGACACCTTCTGAAATAAACATGTCAGAGATAACCATTGCGTTATTCAAGAGACCACCAGGATTATTGCGAAGATCAATAATGAAACCCTTGGCTTGCTCGTTGAGTTTGTCCATTGCGTCAAGCAATTCTTCTACTGTATCTTTGGAAATAAAAGTGGAGAGGCGGATATAGCCGACGTCATCAAAAATAATTTTGGCTTGTCCATCAGGGATTGAGCGAATTGGAATCACCGCACGCGTAATAGTTTTCTTGAGTTTTTCATCTTCACGTTTGATAGTGAGGGTTACTTCTGTGTCCACTGGTCCACGAATCATTTTGGCTGCGTTTTCAATAGACAGTCCAGAAGTGTTCTTACCGTCAATCTCAATAATCAAGTCGTTCGGACGCAAGTCTGCTTTGGAACCAGGAGTACCTTCAATTGGAGCGATGATAATCACCTGACCAGATTTATCCAAGCCAATCTGGATACCAACACCAGTCAATTCTGCTTCAATTGATTCTTTCTCTTCTTCAAAGGCTTTGCGGTCTAAGTAGCGAGTATAACGATCACCCAATGAAGCAACCATGGTTTTGATTGCAATTACAGCTTCATTGCGTGTCTCTAAATATTCATCGTAACGATGGCGCCAAATTTCCCAATCTTGATGATTGTAGTGCTGATCGACGTAATCATTTTTGATAATTTTCCAGACTTTGTCGTAGAGTTCTACCGGTGGTACATCAGGGTAATCTTTCTCTTTGGGTGGCTCTGATTTGATGCGAATTGCCTGAGCTGGCACTACAGTGCTCAACAAAAATAGGAGTAAAAGAAATTTACGCATTGCTATTTATTATATAGCGGGGGGATTGCCACGTCGAGCTTTGCTCTCCTGGCAATGACATTAGCTAATGCTTGCACCATTATCTACAGCACGTAAATATCTAATCTCAGACTTAACACTGCTTTGTAACCAAGCAGATTGCATGGCTAAGCCTACAGTCTCAGCTACTTGTTGATTATCAACTACTGCAATCAAGGTTGAACCGGCACCAGAGAGCATAGTGCCGATAGCACCAGCTTCTACCCCTGAATCCAAGACACATCGCATACCAGGAACCAGTTGAGCCCGGTAGCGTTGATGTAATCTATCCTTGAAACATTGCTTCAAAACCTCTGTGTCCTTGGCAGCTAGTGCAGCAACCAAAAGTGAGCTGTAACCAATATTGAAAACCGCGTCTGGGAAATCAACCTGAGTCGGTAGGATAGATCTAGCATTTGCAGTGGGCACTTTGAAATCAGGAGTGATTGCAACAAAGAATAAATTTTGGTCCCAATCAAGTTTGACGTAATGATGATTGCTATTGGCGTAGATGCAGACTACCAAACCACCAGCAATCGCTGGAGTGATATTGTCTGGGTGCCCGTCCAATTGGGTACCGATCTTGAGTAATTTATTCTGATCATATGGATTACCAAGAATTTGATTGGCTGCCATCAAACCAGCCACAATAGCGGTACTACTTGAGCCAAAACCACCAGTGGTTGGAATCTGAGCATCAAAATGAATCTTGACTGAAGGACTTGTTTTGTTTTCCTTCTTGAAAACATAGTCAAAGGCTCGATAAACTAAATTATCTTTGGAATAAGGGATTGCCTCGGGGCTCAGATTAGAACTATAGGCAAGTTCCCCTGTCTCTCCCGTAATCTCAAAATCATAGCGATTATAGAGGTCTAGTGCTAAACCGAGGACGTCAAAACCTGGACCCAAATTTGAGGTACTGGCAGGCACTTTGACGCTAAATTTATCCATGTTTTCTTTATACCATGAAGTCATCCTGAGGAACGCCTCTGGCGTGACCGAGGATCTCATTGTTGTGCAGTAAAAGCTGCTTCTTAAATATAATTAAAGATAAATACCGTTGTTCTTGCAGCGATTCGTGGCATAAATCCTCTATGGCAAGAGATAATTCCCTAGAAGATCTTTGTACTAATTTAGTTGAAGCTCTTAATTCTGTAGCAATGGCTGATGAGTTGCCTGCATATTTGCATACTAAGGCACGTGATATGAATGCACTTGGCAAGCATGAAGCTCTGGCGAAATCAATCCCAGAAGATCGTTTTCAACGTTTGTTTGATTCCAAGAACAAAGCAAGACTAAGTCGTGATCTTGATGTGGTTACTAAGCATGACTTGATAAGTCAGTTGATCAAGATGAAGCCAGTGCTAGAGCGCGTTACGGATAGTAGTTTTAGATTAATGGTTGAGCGTTTGACCTCAGTTTATGAGTTGGCTTTTTATTTAAGTGATCTTACAGAGGAAGTTTTGTCTCGTGAAGCCCAGTTAGCTGCAGAAATAGGTGGCGATTTCAAAGTTCGAAGCTTGAAGTAGTAAAATAAAGGCATTGCGCCTGATTTTGATTAGCTTAATAGTTCTTGGCACTGGCTACTTTAGCTTTATCAGTGAGGGACAGCTTTTTGTTAGTTTGGCTCCTCTAAACCTGCTGCTAGAACAGTTCTTAGATGCTAGGACTTTATTTACTATGCCCATTGACTTACAGATGCTCTTGTTAACGTCAATCCCTGTACCTAGTTGGTTTTTGTGGTTATTTGCAGCTATAACCTGCTATTTGACCTGGAAGTTCAAATAGTTGACCAAGCCGGCATTTATATTGGAGAAGAGTATTGACAATGAGTCCCCGAGCGTGTTATATTAAGCCAGGTTGACTTGAGCTAGAAGTCAATTAGTAGATTATGACTAAAAGAATTTCAGACGCGGTAAGAGTTTTTGAAAACTACCTTTCTCACAAAGGACAACACTCTGTTGTAAGGAATCTAGGTGCTGGCAGAAAGGCGACTCTAGAGGGAACTGACCTCTGTGTGCGTGATTCCTATAATGATGCAATTGGCAGAGCCTATGATCTTAGACCAGGACAGGTGCGAGAGGAGCTTGGTCGCATCCTTGCAAGACCAGCTAGTGGTGAAGCAAATTCTCAATTTAGTTTTTTCTTTAACCATAGTAGCCTTCTTGATAGCCCGAGTGTCGAGGACAAATTATCATCTGGACCTGCACGGTCACTAAGACCTGGTTCTCCTGAAGTTCGCTTGAATTTTGATCTTGCTGAATTATCAGAGCATCTGCGATCGCAGTCTCCATCTTTTGATGAGCTTGTACAGAACAGTATTGGCATCAAGGGAGTAAGTGGATCAAGTTCAGTCTTTGGTGGTCTTTTGGATCCAGGGTCGCTTTTTAAATACACGCTAGAAACAGAAGCGGCTGATACAGATAGAGTCAATCTGATTGATTCTGCTAGTAAGAACCAAGCTCAAAGATTGGAAGCGTTTATGGAGCTTATGCATGATAATTTAGATAAGTTTGCTCTAGTCAATGATCCTAGCTTTTATACTTTGGTGACTAATGATGGCTATAAAATCTCTCGCATTCAACAAAGTAACTTTACCTCCTACGTTATTGAAAACAGAATTGGTGACATGGTCACGGTTATAGCTAAGGGAAATGAGGATCGTACTATTAAACTTAGAACTGACACAGAGCTAGAAGTACTTAGCACTGCTGAGAAGATTAAAGCCTCTCTCCAAGGACAGCCGGTCAAAGAATTGCCTCTAAAGAGCTAAATATAGCTGATGCAGCTTAGTGAAGTTTACAAATATTTAACACATATAGACGTCAAACTTGCTAGTATTGATATCCTCGCTGGAAACGAGTCAGCGAGATAGTAGACTGAAAACTGAATAATATTACGAGATATAATATGAATTATTTCCTGTTAAATTCAATCTGAGTAGGCCAGTTCAAAACGCTCTAAGGCTGTAGGGTTCTAGCGCTGTAGCGCAAAATCTGATGATAGCCTTGAGTTTTTTCATGAACGGCATTTAGGTAAATTTTCCTGATGGTTACTTTGTAACTATCTAAACTCTATCGCGTTAGAGCGTTACAGCCCTAGAGCGCTAGAGCTTTAATATGCAATGTCATGGAGAGTTTGATCCTAGCTCAGGACTAACGCTGACGGTATGCCTTATACATGCAAGTCGAACGGTAAGGTCTCTTCGGAGATACACGAGTGGCGGACGGGTGAGTAACACGTAGGAATCTGCCCCAGAGCGGGGGACAACCAAGAGAAATCTTGGCTAATACCCCATACGACTTCGGTTAAAAGATTTATCACTTTGGGAGGAGCCTGCGTTTGATTAGCTTGATGGTGCGGTAAAAGCGCACCATGGCGACGATCAATAGCTGGTCTGAGAGGATGATCAGCCACAATGGGACTGAGATACGGCCCATACTCCTACGGGAGGCAGCAGTAGGGAATTTTGCGCAATGGAGGAAACTCTGACGCAGCAATACCGTGTGCGGGAAGACGCTCTGTGGAGTGTAAACCGCTGTCAGGTGGGACGAAACAAATGACTGTACCACCAAAGGAAGCACCGGCTAACTCTGTGCCAGCAGCCGCGGTAATACAGAGGGTGCAAGCGTTGTCCGGATTTATTGGGCGTAAAGCGTCTGTAGGTGGTTTAGTAAGTCTGAAGTGAAAGAACGGAGCTCAACTCCGTCCCCGCTTCGGAAACTATTAAACTAGAGAATGTTAGAAGTAAGTGGAATTTCCAGTGTAGCGGTGAAATGCGTAGATATTGGAAGGAACACCAGAGGCGAAAGCGGCTTACTGGGACATTTCTGACACTGAGAGACGAAAGCGTGGGGAGCGAAAGGGATTAGATACCCCTGTAGTCCACGCCGTAAACGATGAGTACTAGTTGTCATGGGAATCGACCCCTGTGGTAACGAAGCTAACGCGTTAAGTACTCCGCCTGAGTAGTACGTACGCAAGTATGAAACTCAAAGGAATTGACGGGGACCCGCACAAGCGGTGGAACATGTGGTTTAATTCGATGCAACGCGAAAAACCTTACCTGGCCTTGACATCTGTGGAACTTGGTAGAGATACCTCGGTGCCTTCGGGAACCGCAAGACAGGTGCTGCACGGCTGTCGTCAGCTCGTGTCGTGAGATGTTGGGTTAAGTCCC
>JAPPOW010000018.1:9374-9570 GCA_028817775.1 Candidatus Melainabacteria bacterium
AAGACTGCCGGTGTTAAACCGGAGGAAGGTGTGGACGACGTCAAGTCATCATGGCCCTTATGGCCAGGGCTACACACGTGTTACAATGGTCGGTACAACGGGCAGCTACTTAGCAATAAGGTGCTAATCCCTTAAAACCGATCTCAGTTCGGATTGAAGGCTGCAACTCGCCTTCATGAAGTAGGAATCGCTAGTA
>JAPPOW010000159.1 GCA_028817775.1 Candidatus Melainabacteria bacterium
CTATAATCATCACGGGTGGCAGGTTAACTGCTTTAATTGAAACTGAATATTTTGATAATCAGGAAGGCGGCTCTGAACACCTTGATGATTCTCTCCATCGTCTCCAAGAACCAGGTTTTAAGGGCAGTGAAGAAGAACGTATAAATAAAATTTCAACAGTAATCAAAGAAGCTAGCGAAGAATTGCTTGATTATGGTCACAAACTTGTACTTGTTTATCCAATTCCAGCAGTTGGCTGGAATGTACCTCGCCGCTTTAAGAAGCTAATGAAAGATAAATCAAACAGAGTCAAAGCATGGTTAGATCATGGTGGAGTCACAACTTCATATAAAGTTTTTCAAACAAGAAACAAGCGAGTCTATGCAATTTATGACTCAATCAAGGATCACCCTAATTTATTGCGCATCTATCCAGAAAAATTATTCTGTAATAGAGACTATATTGGACGCTGCCAAACAGAAGATGATAAACACATCTTTTACATTGATGATAATCATTTGTCCTTATATGGTGCCAAGATCTTAGTCGACGATATATTTAGCAAGATGGAAGCAAAGTGGCAGGACATACATTGGTACGAGGCAAGCAACAATATCAAATAAATATTATCAAGCTAGTTAAAAAACCCCCTAAAAAACTGAAAAACTATACAATATAGAGTGAAAATTACTATGGCAACAAAAACAAGAGATGAAGTAGAACAAAGCCAAAGCAGTCAAGCAGAACCAATCACTTATGACATGCTTTTAGTTGGTGGCAGCCCATCAAATCTAACAATGGCACACCGGCTCTGTGATCTTGCCAAGGCTAACCCATTACAAAAAATTTCGCTGGCAATTCTAGAAAAAGCAGAAGAATTTGGTTCACATATAGTTTCAGGTGCTGTAGTTAACAAAGCAATTTTTGATAAAGCTTACCCCAACCATGTTCTTGATGGCATGCCAATTGAATCAGTTTGTCATGAAAGTCATTTCTCAATTATGAGCGAGAACGCCAAGTGGGATGTTCCATCGGTGATCACTCGTGCTGCTCTGCCTGACTTTGTCAAAGAAGGTTACTATATTCTCACTCTCTCTAGAGTAGTTGAATGGATGGCACAGACATTAGAAGAGAAAGCCAAAGAGATTCCTAATATCACCATTGATCTTTTCCCAGGCTTTGCAGCTCATGAAGCAATTATTGAAGAAGATAAGGTTATTGGTGTTCGAGTAGGTAATAGTGGTGATGCCAATGAAGACAATGTCTACGCTTCACTAGTTGCCTTTGGTGACAAAGGTTTCTTGTCTAAAGATTTAATCAAGCATTTTGGACTCGAGGGCAATCCACAACTATGGTCAGTTGGTGTCAAAGAAACCTGGAAGCTTGCTGCTGACGCTGATGATGTCAAGGGTAAGGTTTACCACACTCTTGGCTACCCAACTCAAGACGGTACTCTCGGCGGTGGATTTGTTTATGGTTTGGATCATGGTCGTTTGACTATTGGACTAGTGATCTCGCTCGACTCAAAGAACCCAAATATCCACCCACAAAAACAATTGCAGGAATACAAGAAACACCCATGGTTACAAAAGCTACTCAAAGGTGCTGAGTTACTTAACTATGGTGCTGCAGTCTTACCTGAAGGTGGACTTGCTAGTTTACCTAAAGCTTTTCAAGTCAATGGCGCACTGATACTGGGTGATGCACTTGGTTTACTAGATATGAAATCACTAGCTGGGGTTGATAAAGCGATTGAGTCTGGTTATTTGGCAGCCGAGACAGCATTTAAAGCAGTCACTGGTAAAGATGTCTCAGCTCAGAATTTGAGTGGCTATCAAGGAGCTCTGATGCATTCACCATTTATGGACAAGTTCAAAGCTAACCGTTACTTCCGCAAGGCTTTCCTTGATAACCCAGAAATTTTAAGCCAACACTTACCAAGATTTCTCTCCGGTATTGAATTAAGTCAGACTCCTGTGATTGGTGGCTTGCTTGGACCACTAATTGGTGGACTCAATGTTGCTCTCAACAGTCCATTTGGAGCGCTGGCACAAACTATTGATGCCGGAATCAAAATGAATCTTGCTGATGATGTCAAAGAAGAAATTAAGTACAAACCTGGTTAC
>JAPPOW010000224.1 GCA_028817775.1 Candidatus Melainabacteria bacterium
TTAAAGGCTTTTCCACACACTAATTATACTTACGTGCTGTTAGGGGATACTTACCCGATTAGCTTGTCAATTATTTAGTAGAATCTGGTTGAATTGACGTATCACCTTGCTTTTAGGGCTAGAACTAGGCTCATTTAAGATATCTTTTATATTTACATATCGAATGATATAAAGCAAAAAGCTATAATAATCAGCCGATATGGCAACAAAAACCAAGAAAAAACAGCAAAACCGCATTCGTATCAGACTTAAGAGTTATGATGCAGTGAATTTGGACGCTTCGGCTAAGCAGATCGTTGAGGCCGCAGAACGTACTGGTGCTAGAGTTTCTGGTCCTATTCCATTGCCAAGTAATATCAGAAGATACTGTGTACTAAGATCACCTCACGTAAACAAAAAATCTCGTGAGCATTTCCAGATCAAAACTCATTCACGTTTGATTGATCTTGTGGATCCTACACATGAGACTACTGTTGCACTTAAAGATCTTGATCTGCCAGCCGGTGTGGATATTGCTGTAAGAGTTTAATCAATTGTCATCCTGAGGGAACGGAGTGACCGTCAGGATCCCAGTTGCGTCATTATGAGATCCTGACGTCGCCTATGGCTCCTCAGGATGACAGTTAGAGATGATAGCCCAAACTTTACGAAACGAAATCCTTCCTCAGGTTCAAAAACCAGGACAGTACCTTGGTAATGAATGGGGTGCTGCTCACAAAGATTGGGACTCTGCTAAATCAAGAATGGTTTTAATCTACCCTGACCTCTATGAATTGGGGATGTCGAATTTTGGAATCAAGATTCTCTACAACATAGTTAATAATCATCCTGATTATCTCTGTGACCGGGCTTATGCTGTCATGCCTGACATGGAAGAGCTGATGCGTAAGCATGATTTACCACTTTGGTCTTGGGAAGCTAACCAGCCACTCAATGAATTTGATTTTATGGGTTTTTCTTTGGCTTACGAACTTTGTTACACCAATGTTCTCAATGTACTTGACCTAGCTCGAGTACCACTGAAGTCAGAGGATAGAACTTCTGCTGATCCATTAGTCTTTGCTGGTGGTCCAGCTTGTTTTAATCCCGAACCAATGGCTGAGTATTTTGACTTCTTTATTATTGGTGATGGGGAAGAATTAATTCAAGAAATTCAAGACTTGCGTCTTAAATTTCTTGACGCTGTAGCGCTCAAACGCTGTAGCGCTGTAACGGAAAATTTGCGAGAGCAATTACTGCTCGAACTGTCACAGCTTGACGGCATTTATGTGCCGAGTCTCTATGAGCCAGATGAAAATCATATTCCAAAACCGTTAGAGCGTTACAGCGTTACAGCGATACAGCCTCCAGCTCAAGTACGTAAGCGTATAACCCAGAATCTAGACGACCATAGTAATCCAGTTACTGGTCCAGTGCCGCACATCAAGACGGTACAGGACAAACAGGTACTAGAGATTCGCCGTGGTTGTGATCGTGGCTGCCGCTTCTGCCAAGTTGGTTATACCTACTTACCAGTACGTGAACGTAAGCCTGAAGATTTATTGAGACTGAGTACCGAGTCGATTGAGAAATCTGGTTATGAAGATATGACTTTGTTGTCGCTCTCAGCTAGTGATTATACTTGCTTGACTGAAGCCGCTCATTCGATTAATGAAGAGCATGCCCGCAAAGGTATCGCGCTGTCGATGCCATCACAACGAGCTGATAGATTTAATGTGCATCTGGCTGATGAAGTCTCTGGTGCGCGTAAGTCAGGTATGACCTTTGCACCTGAAGCTGGTTCTGAGCGAATGCGCCGTATTATTAACAAGGGTCTTAGTGAGTCGGATATCAAGCGTGCTATCAAAGGTTGCTATGACAAGGGCTGGAAGCAAATCAAACTTTACTTTATGATAGGTTTGCCATTTGAAGAAGATTCTGATCTTGATGGCATTTTGGATATTTTGGAATGGGCTGCTAGACTCAAACCACTCAAGATTAATTGCACCATCTCAACTTTTGTGCCAAAAACATTTACTGCTTTCCAGTGGTTCCCTCAAGTTAGTATTGAGGAGTTTCACCGTAAACAACAATATCTCAAGGACGGTTTGTGGCAAAGAAGAATCGCTAAGAAAGTTAAACTCAATTGCACTGAGCCAGAGCTGGCGCAAATTGAGTCCGTGCTTTCTCGTGGGGATAGACGCTGGGGAGAAGTCATAGAGAAGCTTTGGCGCTCAGGCTCGCGTATGGATTCTTGGTCTGAGCATTTTGATATTAAGCGCTGGCAGGAAGCTGCTCAAGCTTGTGGGCTTGATTTGCATGAAGAAGTGATTCGTTACCGTGAACCAGGTTCAAAACAGCCATGGGATGTTTTGTCTATTGGTTTTACTGATAAGTTTTTATTGAATGAGTGGCAGCAGGCTGAAGCAGAGATTGAGACTGCTCCTTGTACTGAGAATAAATGTCACGCTTGTGGTGTTTGTTTTAATCTTGATGTTAAGAATGTGGTTAACGTGGATCTCTCTGATGGCAACCCTTACGTACAATCGTCATTGCGAGCGGAGGCGAAGCAATCCAGTCAAGAAGTTATAAAGCAGGAGTGGCTTATTAAGGCTCAAAAATATTCTTCGATCTTGTTCTTTATGGATTTATTGCTTTCATTTGGTCTGGATTGCTTCGCTGAAGCTCGCAATGACGGCGCTGGGAGTAAGAAAAATAAAGAACCTAAAGTAATTGTTGAGCACACCATCGCCCAGCAAAGATTAAGATTAAAAATCACTAAGCTTGGTGATTTTAAATTTGTATCACATTTAGACTTCCAGAGACTTTTGGAAAGAGCGCTACGCAGAAGCGGGCTTCCCTTCGTTCATACTAGGGGTTTTAACCAGAGGATCAAAATAAGCTGGATGTCAGCTTTGTCGTTATTTACAGAGAGTTTTGGGGAATACCTGATACTAGAGCTAGCTCGACCAAGCGAAGATCTTGATAAATTAAAAGAAATTTTAAACCAAGAACTTCCGGAACAAGCTAGAATAGTAGAGGTAACGGAGATCTCTTCTAAAGATAGGTTATCCCTCGAAGACATCCAAGAAACGGTTTATATAGCAAAGTTAATACAAGCAAATGAGCTCAAGAGCCCAAATGACAATGTAGATACAAATAACGAAGCTGTTGCGGGCCAGCAATACTTGGAATCTCGACTGGAAACCTTCCTTAGCCAGGGGGCAATAGAGATCACAGTGGCGAAAGCCAAGGACGCCAAGGGGAAATCTAAGAACATACGAGAGGGGATAATCGCTATGAAATTTTTGGATTCTTCACAACTTGAATTGAGGCTCAAACCTAATCAACGCGTGGACCAAGTTCTAGAAGCACTGTTACCAAACTCAAGCTGGAGTATTAGCAAAATGAAACAAATTTTCAAAACTGATAATGCTCTGGAACTGGTTTAGTCATTCGTGATTAAGCTGGCAAGTTTTTCCTCGAAGCTCTTGTAGCTTCACGACCATAAAAGGACAAGTATAAAATGAGACAACTAGTAATTTCAGAACAGGATAATGTTGCTGCTCTCATGGATAATGGTAAGGCGATCGACTTCATTATTCAAAAGAATGATTATAGTGTAGGCGATGTATATGCAGTTACTGTCGAGAACATTATGCCATCAATTAATGCGGTATTCGTTAAGTTGCAAGACGGGCAGATGGGCTTCTTGCACGCAAATGATATTCCAGGGCGTGGTTCACTTTACGATAGATTAAGCCCAGGACAAAGACTCCTGGTGCAAATTGTCAAAGAGCCTACTGGTAACAAAGGCCCGCGTGTAAACCTTGCAATCTCTTTGCCAGGTCGTTACTACGTACTAACTACTGAGAATAAGACAATTGCTATTAGCCGCCGGATCAGCGAGAACGGTGAGCGCGACAGGTTGAGATCAATTACAAATTTGATGAAGCCTGAAGAGCTTGGAGTAGTGATTAGAACTGAGGCTGCCGGTCATAGTCAAGAAGAGCTTGAAGAAGACTTCCTCAATATTTGGGAAAAGTGGAAAAATATCGTTGATAAGTACGATAGAACAGATAGTTATGCAGCAATTCACAAAGAATCAGATTTCTTGTACACAACTTTGCGTGATCACTTCAATAGTAGTATCGATGAGGTTGTTGTTGGTGGTATGCAGTCTAAGTACAAATGCCAAGAACATCTTAAGAGTTGGACTGGACGTGAAGTAAATCTTTCGCAGCATGATGCTGATCAAGTATTGGTCAAAACTGATGTGGTTAAAGAATTGCGCAACTGTTTATCGAATAGAGTTAATTTGCCAAGTGGTGGTTACCTCATCATTCAAGGTATGGAAGCATTGACTGCAATTGATATTAACTCTGGTAAGTTTACTAGCTCAAATACTTTGCGTGAGACAGTTAGAAGAACTAATATGGAAGCTGCTGTTGAGATAGCTAGGCAAATGCGTCTGCGTAATATTGGTGGTATGATCATTATTGACTTTATTGATATGTCTGAGCGTGCTGATCGTATTGCGGTGATGGAAGTGCTGGAGAATGCAATGCGCCCAGATAAAGCTAAACCTCAAATTGGTCAACTTTCTGATCTTTGTTTGGTTGAGATTACGCGTAAGCGTTCTGGTCAATCTTTGGCTGAAGTTTTTGGTAATCAGTGCCAGCATTGTAGTGGTACTGGAGTGATCTTTAATCTTAGAGCGGATGATGGTGGTCATCGTCATGATAGACGTGGTGGTCGTAGCTCTGGTCAAAGTCGTGGCTATAACCGTGAACGCGGTGGTAGCAATGACAGACGTAGCAATAGCCGTAACCAAAGATCTGGTGGACGCTATGGCAACCGTGACCAAAGATCAAGACGTGGCTCTAGAAGCCAATCTGATGAGGGCGGTGAGACTGCTAGCTCTGAAGCGGCAGCTAGTTCTGAGCCAGCTGAAAGCAACAAAGCAGCTGAGAAGCCAGCTAAAAAATCAGAGGCTCCAAAGGAAGAGAGTGCAAGCAAAGCCAAAAGCTTTGGTGCTACTCATATGACGGACGCGGAATCTTCTAGTTCAGAGGCTACTGCTTAATCAATAAGGTTGTGCCTGCTTTGCAGGCTAGTTGTGGCACTTTGTGCCTGCTCTTCGCTATAATTTAGTCGATGCTTGAAACTAAAATAAATTACTCACTTGATAATGTTCAAGCAGCTTTTGACGAGCTTGCTCCTTATGATTTCAAAACTATTCATATTGCAGGTACCAATGGTAAGGGCTCTACTTGCACTTTCTTGGAGCTTTTGTATTTAGTTTGTTTGCCTGAGATCAAAGTTGGCAAATATACTAGCCCTCATATATGGTCTATCACTGAACGCTTTAGCACCAACGGCAAAGATATACCAGAAATTGAATTGACCGGTCATTGCGAGCGCATGCGAAGCAATCCAGTAGTTGCGAAGCGAGGTTTAACAGAGTTTGAATTCAAAACCTTGGTTGCTTATGAGTATTTCAAGGCAGAGCAAGTTGATGTGGCTATATTAGAAACTGGTTTGGGCGGGCGCTTGGATGCTACTAATGTGATTCCTGCTGAGCAGCGCCTGGCTACAGCTATTACTAATGTGGGTATGGACCATATGGATTTTCTTGGTAATAGTATTGAAGGTATTCGCCGTGAGAAAGAAGGGATTAAGGCTGAAGGCGTCCCTCATTTTGAACCAGTTGTCATTGCGACCCTGAGCGAAGAGAAGGGGAAGCAATCCCCTAATAGCGCAAAGGGGGCAAACTTCTTATTAGCCCTAAAAATCTTTGAATCAATCAATAATCTCAAAGTGACGGAAGAGCAGAAAGAAGAAGTACTAAAAAAATTACCGCAAAGATATAGAGCAAGATTTGAATATCAAGATGGTGTATTGCTTGATGCTGCTCATAATCCAGCGGCAATGACTGAGCTCAATCGTTTTATTAGAAAGGATTTGCCTGGCTTTGAAAGAAGGATTTTTGTTCTAGCTTTCCTTGATAAGGATTATCAAACATGTTTAGAAAATTTATTTGAGAATTTACTCGATCCTGATCAAGACCTAGTAATTTTGACTGAAGTAGATTCTCTTCGCGCGACTCCTTCATTTTTATTGGATGAACTAATCGATGCTAATAAGATGATTATTACAGACCCTAAAGAAGCAATCCAAACTGCTCAAGAATTAAAAAAAGAATCTGATTTGTTAATAATTGCTGGTAGCGTGATGCTACTTAACCAAGCCGAGACCAAGTAAAGCTGAACTGAGCAAAAATATTGCTACTACCACCCAGGTCATATTGTCGAGCTGCTCGTCAGCACTGGTCTTAACACCTTTGAAACTATGAGCCGCTGAACCAATTGCGCCGAGTCCCTCTGACTTAGGGTCCTTGACTAGGACAAAGAACATCACTATTAGTCCTGAAAGAAGTTGTATTGCTGTAAGAATGGTGTTCATTAACTGGAATTATAGCAGATATTATTCGAACTTGCTATTATCACAAATATGAACAGGCTAGATAGATTGAAAATTGATGATCGGCGTCAGGTGATTATCGTCGATGATAAGCAAGAGCAGCGTGATTATTTAAATGCACAACTTCAAGATCTTGGAGTTAAAGCTGCAAATATCACTGAACTTGAAGATATTGATCAATTAGCGGGGATAGCTGAGTTAGCGGCAGCGGACCATCCTATAACTATCATCTGTGATTCTTATACAGAGAAGGGGCACCGTGACATGATCCGGGAGCTCTTGGTTAAAATGGCAGCTGCAGATCCTGCCCAAATTGATGTCCTTCAACCAAGGTTTGGTTTTAGGTCTACTGCTGTTAGAAAAATTGCTGAAGGACCAGGAGGACTTTATGTCGCTCATAATGAAAAATTTGGTTGGCCTAGTTTCCCGGCACTTGACTTAGAGGAGATTACTAGCTTGAGTGAGCTTTGCCAAGAATTTGATCTATCAACGATGGCTGATTTCTTTGATCAAGTAATTCGTGATGGTTATCGTAGAAAGTTGGTGCTAATGACTAAAGTTGGTAGAAATGATGAGCAAGTAAGGGTAGCCACAGTTTCTCAAGAGAATCTTGATGGTGATAGAGGGGTTCTTAAAGCTCTCTGTGCAGTTTAATCCAAACAGAATTTACCAATTTTAGCTTCTCGAAAATCTTTGAGGAATAAATCTGCTGCTCTTCCAAGATCTAGCTCACCATTTTGTTTTAAATTTTTCTTCTCTGCTAGTGCTTGCACTGGATCATTTCCAAATTCAAGCTGATAATGTTCTTCAACAGCTTCTTTGATGAGCCCCATGCCTTCCCGGGCAATAATTAAATGATCAAAGGCATTATCACCAAGGCAATTACACAGCGCAAGTTTGAGTGCTTGATCATCTGAGTAGAATTTAGGAGGAATGATGCCTGGGGTATCAAGTAGTTTGATATTGAGTTTGGATTTAGCGTCAATCCATTGCTGCTGGCGGGTGACCCCAGCCTTGTCTGAGACTTTGGCTTTCTTCTTTTGTGCAAGCTTGTTGATTAAAGATGATTTACCAACATTGGGGTAACCAACTACCATTACTCTAGTTGGTCTACCGATGATGCCCTTGCTTTTGTACTTGTCCAAAATTGGTTGGGAGAGTTTTTCGATCTCCTTGATTAATTGTTTGAGTGAAGCTGGGTTCTTAGAGTTGATTGAAATAAATTCTTTCTTGGGGGCAGCTAGGTCAGACTTGTTAAGGACGGTGATGATAGGTTTGCCTTGAGCCCACTTACTTAAATCTTGATGAGCACTGGCTGCTGGGATGCGGGCGTCTCTAAGCTCAATGACTATATCTATAACCTGGAGCTTTTCTTTAAGTTCACGTTCAGCTTTGGCGATATGACCAGGATACCAATTAAATTTGGTTGCTTCTTTGTTATTAGAATTAGAGTCCAAGAGATTTTAATTGTTCAAAACGTTTTGCTCTAGTTTCCCTATCCATTGGACGAGTTAAATACCAGTAGACGGCTGCAGCAGCTATCATCATTGCAACAAAAGAAAGCATCACTAAGGTATATCCCAAATTGCTAATTTCCATTATTTATCTCCTCATCTAAGTCGTTGATTATTTGCACTGAACTTCCCAGAAGCGCCAAGCCCATTATAAATAGTATAGCAGCTACTATAAGGCGTAAAACAAAGTTCTCTCCCATTTCATTGCCAAGAACTATCCAGTTTAATGTCAAAATACCAACTGGACTGCAGAAGATTAAGCCTAATTGCCTATGACCAGTTGATCTATCTTTTGCATATACGTACTTGTCAGACGACATAGCCTAAGTCATAGCAAATCAAGGTTAAGGAAACTAAGCAGAGTAAGTGTCTACCACAGTGGTATCAGAATAACTTATGCAGAATTAATTTAGTACTGGTTCAAGTACTGATTTAAGTTCATCTACTGAACTAATATTCTTAACAGGAAATCTACGCTCTTGCTTCTTGACTAAGCCTGCCAGTACCTTACCTGGACCGACTTCCCAGATCTCCTCATTCTTGCTAATTAAATCTTTGCAAGTTTGAGTCCACTGAACTGAACCAGTCATTTGTTGTTTGAGATTAGTTTTGATTTCATCTGCTGCAGTAGTTGCTTGAGCATTAATGTTCTGTAGCACTGGAATCTTAGCGTCTTGGAAATTACACTGGTCAATTAAAGTTGCAAACTCATCAGAAGCTGCTTGCATCAGTGGTGAGTGGAAGGCACCACCAACATTAAGCGCTATTACTCTAACTTTCATTGAGTTGGCTGTCGCAAACTCTTCTACTTGTTTGCCAAGTTCTGCCATTGCTTCTTTAGTTCCAGTCGCAACAATTTGTTCTGGTGAGTTGTAGTTGGCTACTGAAGCGCCATCAATACCATCAATGATTTCATTTAGCTTAGCTTCTTCCATACCAACGATTGCGCTCATGGCACCAACTGGAGCCGCTTCCATCAATTCTGCACGTTTGATAACTAATTTAAGTACATCTTCAAGGCTTAGTACATCAGCCATATATAGTGCCGAGAACTCTCCTAAACTATGACCTGCTACAAACTGTGGTTGCCCAAGCTTACCATCACTAATTGCTTGCTTGAGACGAGCAGCAAGGGCAATACTTAAAGTTAAAATTGCTGGTTGAGTATAGAGCGTACGTGCTAGTTCTTCTTCTGGTCCGTTGAAACTTACTTCAGAGATAGAAGGTGATTTAGCAAAGATTTCATCTGCTTGCTTATAGATGGCTGCAATTTCGCTGCATGCTTCTTGGCTTTCTTTGCCCATACCTACTGATTGAGCGCCTTGTCCAGGAAATACTATTGAATATGTCATTTAAAGAATATTAGCATAAGGAAGCTAGAGCTGGATTGCTTAGCTGTGCTCGCAATGACGGTTGCTAGGTCTTAGTCGTGACTGAGGGATTAAACCTTTCAAAGAATTCAGCTCGTACCTCGCTAGGCTGCTTCCAGTCCTTAAT
>JAPPOW010000219.1:0-425 GCA_028817775.1 Candidatus Melainabacteria bacterium
CCCTAATATGCATAAAACCATGATTTTTTATTATCCACCTGCAAGAATTAGACTAAATTTTGCAAGCTATAATACGTATTAACTCTTCCCCGGAAGGGTTATTTTCTTATGCAACCAAGCCTACTAAGAACTGATAGGCAAGCTATGCTTTGGCCAGAAAGCCAAAGTAACGAAGAGGCACGTCAGTCTAGTGTCATCCTGAGCGAAGCGTCAGGATCCCAAAGCGGAACCAATGAGATCCTGACGTCCCCGTCTTCGCTAACGCTACAACGCGGTCCTCAGGATGACAGTAGTGCTCGCGATGACACCGGAGTCAACCACTTCTTCAACAATACCTTTCCTAAATATGGTTACTGGCTCTCATCAACTCTGCATGCCATCACCGGACTTAATTGCCTCAAAAATTTCCTACCAAAATTCTTAAC
>JAPPOW010000219.1:435-9443 GCA_028817775.1 Candidatus Melainabacteria bacterium
ATTCTTAACTGAGTTTTTGAACAAAAATACCGTGCGTATCTCCAAAGCAGTAACTTCAATTCGTTACGGACACCTAGCAATTGAAGCACTCAAGAACAATAAAATCTTTGACTTTATAGCTAGAGCTCTTGACCCATTGTTTGTACCTTGGATGAATCTTGAGGATATTCACCTTGCTCGAGGAATGAGTGCTGGAGTGACCTTGATGGACTTTAGCCAAAACCGAATAGTTGGTGGTAGAGCAATGAGCAAGAGCGACAACTTCTTTAAAAATATCAAAGCAGGGATTCAAATCCTTGAAGAAATTTTCAAAGGTGGACTTGGTGACAAACGTAAGATTTTTGTTGGCACTGAGAAAGATCAGGGACATACTATGGCAATCTTTGGCCACACTATTTTTGTTGGCTCAATGCTTGGATTAATTTTTGGTGCTAATAAACGTAACCTAATGAACAAAATTGGTGGCTTGATTCGTAATATTGGTGGTTTTGCTGGTGATATGACCATGGTGCAACATCGAGATCCTGATATGAAACGAGCTGGAATCTTCTACGCCATCAATGCTGTGATTGATGCCCTGCAAAGATTCCTACCAAAAGAAATCATCGATCCAATCAATCACTTCAATATGATTCTGAATAATATTGGTACTTACTTCTACGGTAAAATTTCTCAGAATAGAAACGAACAAGTCTTAGTAGACTTTGCTTAGAACTGGTTTAGAAAACGCTGATCCCCATTGAACATAAATCTAATGTCATTGATTTTATACTTAAGCATGGCAAATCTATCGATACCCAAGCCAGCAGCAAATCCAGAATATTTCTCAGGATCAATCCCTGCCATCTCTAGTACATTAGGATCAACCATACCGCAACCCATCAATTCAAGCCAGCCTCGCTGACCACAAGTAGCGCAGCCTTTGCCCTTACAAAAGACACACTGGGCATCAAGTTCAGCTGATGGCTCTGTGAATGGAAAGAAGTCTGGTCTAAATCTAGTTGGCACATCAGTACCAAAAAACTGTTTAAGAAATTCATTAAGTACCCACTTCATATGACCAAAGTTCACGTTCTCCTCAATCATCATCACTTCTAATTGATGAAAAAATGGCATCTTGCGAGCATTGACTTCTTCATTACGGTAAACCCGTCCGTGACCAATAATCCTGAATGGAGGCTTAAGCCGCTCCATCGCCCGAATCTGAATAGAAGAAGTATGCGATCTCAACAAGACTTCTTCACCGAGTTTGGTATAGAAAGTATCTTGCTCATCACGTGCCGGATGATCCTCTGGAGTGTTGAGTGCAGTAAAGTTATAGTAAGTATTTTCAATTTCAGGACCATCGACTAATGAAAAACCCATTTTCTCAAAGATACTGACAATATCATTACTCACTTGAGTGAGTGGATGCAAATGCCCAAGCTTTGTGCCCAAACCAGGCAGGCTCGGATCGATCCTTTCTTGCTCAAGCTTAGCGTTAAGTTCAGCAGTTTCAATTTTAGTCTTGGCTTCCTCAAAACTTTCGTTGATCAGCCCCAAAACTTTATTGATTAACTTACCAAATTCTGGTTTGTCTTCCTTAGGGACATCCTTCATATTGCGGCGCATGTTTACAATCACACTCTTGTCACCAAGGTATTTAACCCGCAAATCATTGAGGCTTCTGGACTCATCTACCTCCGAGAAATCCTTAGTCGCATCAGCCACTAATCTCTCGAGTTCAAGTTTGGTATCTTGTAAAGTCACAGCCACAGCTTATGATTCTAGCAGAAAAGCCTTGATTTTTAAGATAAAGACACGCTATATTATCTGCATGAATGAAACGAAACCGGCTTTTGTAGGACAACCAGGCAGTGGAGCAGTCGCTTGGCAGGATAGAGTGGATACTCCTGATTGGGAAAAGACAATTGTTCTAGAAAGACTAGCAGGTCTCAGAGGAGCTGAAAGAAGAGCCGAGATGGTTAAGCTCCAGGATGAATTATCCAACGAAAGAAGAGTGCGAGCTAAGTCTGTAAGAGTTGCCCTTGAAGCTCTATCAGAACCAGAAATGAATTCAGACGAAACCCAGTTAAGCGCAGAAACTCAAGAATGATTTCTCAAATAATCAGCTCCAGCTGCAATAGCTAGTTGGTTATATTCCTTAGTGTATAAATCCAATTCTTCATTGCTGGCTTGAGGAGAATTTTTCCAAAGCTTCAAAAAACTTTTGCGGCTAGCACCAATCAAAACTGGCAAGCCAAATTCTTCTTTGATTTGAGGAATTAGATCTATAATCTCTAAGCTATGCTGCAAGTTCTTACCGAAACCCAATCCTGGATCAAAAATCAAGCGCTCTTGTTCAATACCATAGTCCGAGCAGAGTTCGATAGTCTGTGACCAAAATCTTTTGAGCTCTTCTAATAAACCTTGCTCATAAAAATCATCAGGGACATCAGCAGCTCTGATAATTGGTGGTACCCCAGCCTTGGAGTGCATACAAATTAATTTCACACTTGGATCAATCTGCTCAGCTACTACTTTAAGCAAATCAGGATTTTGTAAACCTGTGACATCATTCAAGAAAGCAAATTTATTACCATGCTCTTTAAAGACCTGCTCAATCACTTCAGGCTTGCGGGAGTCTAGAGACAAAACGTCATTGCAAGGAGGAACGACGAAGCAATCCAATGCATCAGATCGAGCTGTTCCACTAGATTGCTTCGCTGTCGCTCGCAATGACGGCCATGCTTCCAAAAATGGCAATAAACGATTCAACTCAACCTGACTATCAATAGTCTCTGCAGTTGGACGAGTCGACTCCGCCCCAATATCAAGGAAATCAGCAACTTGGAGCAAAGCCTCAGCTCGCTCAAGAGCCCACTGAGGCTCTAAATTCTGCTCAGCTCCATCTGAGAAAGAATCAGGCGTAAAGTTAAGAATTGCAAGCGTTACCATATCACTTCCGGGTTGTAACAAGCGTAACACTTTGTCTATACAAAGCGTTACCTGCGTTACAACCCGGAAGTAATTCGTCAATACCGTAAATTCCTTGTTTTACAGTGCTTTTTATGGTCAGAAGCCGTTTAGAATTCCAAAAAAACGGGTATAACAGATAAAAGAAGGGCAGAAAAATGACGTACAATCCTATTTTCGAAGAAGAAATGGGCCGTGAGCAAGAACTCAAAGATTTAAGATTGGCCATTAAAAAAAGAGCGGGTACCGATTCCGTGATGGATTTGGTCGATAGATGCACTAACTTTGTAAAATCACATCCAATTCTAACTACAATTGCGCTGGGAGTTTTTAGTAGCCAGCTTGGTAGAAAGTATTAAGCACAATTAAAACCTACTAGTGTATCAAATCTGTTCTCGAAGCTACAGATACGAGGCGTGTGAAGCGACGACGATTGAAGTTTACTTGGCGTAAATGCAATGAGGAGGAGCGAGCACAACAAAGTAGCTGGAGCTTCCAGGACAGATTTGCTAGTCGATGCAGCCGTTACCAAAGGTAGACGCTCCAGCAGCAAAAGCTTTACGCAGCAAATCCAATAAATTCTCTGGAAGCTTTTCAGCATCAAGT
Source organism: Candidatus Melainabacteria bacterium (assembly GCA_028817775.1). Classification (GTDB taxonomy): domain Bacteria; phylum Cyanobacteriota; class Vampirovibrionia; order LMEP-6097; family LMEP-6097; genus JABHOV01. The sequence goes on from JAPPOW010000219.1 coordinate 3,997, forward strand.
GGGTTAAGCTGCTGGTTTTTGGCATGCTGTAAAATCTCTGACATTGCATAGGCAATTCCCAAACGCGGCACCGCTGCATCATTCCGGCGTGCAATCAAAAGCTCACGCAAATCAGTTTGCTCTTGCATCAGCTCACCAAGTTTAACATTCTCAGCATCAGCGACTTGGTAATTCTTGACAGCGGCAACAAAATTCAAAACCTCTTGCTGGGCTTGATAGAGCTTATTCAAAAGTTTGTCTTCACTTGCTTGGTAATTAGCATCTGTAGCCAATTCAATCACGGCATGAGCTTTACGGTAACAATCCTGGTCAGCACTAATGATGCCCTTCTCTAGCGAGTCAATAATATGACGCAAGAGTTGCGATTCCTGACTAGCACTATCTTGGTAATAAGACTTGATTTGATCCATCAAGTTTTGATCTTGCATTAATTTACCAAAACCATAGAAGCTAACATGATTACCACCAAGTAAACTAAACATCGCTGCATATGGAATCGCCCGCACATCACCAAGAATTTTGACCACTTCTTCAATTGGCAAAGCTCCAGACAATTTATCCAAATCATTGAGATAATCAGGTTGATCTAGGTATTCCTTAAGTTGTGCACCTGACCTAGAAGTCGGTCTAGAAGCAATATTGAACAAGTCAAGAAAAACCAATGGGGACTTGATCACATGGCGAAAATAATTTCGCAGAGTTGCTTCATCTTCAACCTTGGTATCATCCTCAAGATCCAAGCCAAACACTTCAGAACGTAGTGACAAACGCAAGCTTTGGACCATAGTCTGCATCATGTTTACAAATTTTTCATCCAGTACAAAGTTCCTACGGTATAGCTTAGCTAGCTTACCTGTTTCGGCAACTGTAAACTCAGCTTGACGCTGAGCAATCATGGCAATACCGGTCAAGAAATCCTGCACCGCTTGCTTGGTGCGCAAACCTGAGGCTAGTTGCTGAGCGCCACCACCTTGCAAAGTGCGCTCATAATAAGCGATAGAACCAAGTGGTTGAGTACACTTAACAGTATCCTTGAATTCTAGACCACCACCACGTTCAACCGGTTCACCCCAACCATCAAAGTTAATCATCTTGACTTCAGTTAAACCTGAGGCTTTCCACAAATCAGCTTGAAAGAAATTATTACCCAAAATTAATTCTCGCTTGAGATCAGTGCCTGGATCATAGTCAAAGAATTCTTCAAATTCATTCATAGCAATTACAGCAACTTCAAGTTCTGATTTAATTTCTGAACTGCTAGCTTCCACTCCAGCCGTAAGCTGCATCCAAGCATCAAGCTGTGATTTATCACCCTGCAAACGATACAATAAATGAGCATTAAAGACTTTAACCACAATAGTATCAAGTTGCTTAGAACGAAACATCTCCCACTGAGAAGCGGTGAAACCATTTTGCTTACCACTATCTGAAGGTCCGCGCATTTTAATAAAACGTCCCTGCTGGGCAATCAAATACTGATGCCAAGCGGTATTAGTCAGGGCATCAATAGTCACACGATATGAATTTCGCAAATCACAGATCTGCTCAGTCAGAGGCACTATCTCTAATCTTGAATAAGGCGGTTGCTGACGCACAGCTGGGGTGAATGCCAGCATAGTTTTAGCAATGACAAGCGCGTTGAGCATATCTTCAAAACTAGCATTCATACTAATGATGAGACGTTTAATGCCACCAAGCTCAGCCAAGGTCAGTAAATCATAGGTTTGTAGAAGTTTATGCTGAGACTTTTCTGATTCACTACTATACTGCAAAGTAATCTTTTGCCGCAAAGTTCCATAATTAACAGTTGGCTTGTAGTCAGAAAATAATTTAATTGGCTTGGCTGATTTTTTAGGCAATTCAAATTCAACTACATAATTAGTTTTGTTAGGCACTTGCCGCTCCCATAAAGCTGTCAGGAATTTACATAGCGTAGCTAGGGTATCAGCCCCCTGGCGGCTATGCCCATGTGAACCAAAGTCACCAAAAACTTGAGCTTTGCGAATAAGTAGATCAATTTGTTTTGTACTGTGATCCCTTACATTAGAGCTCTTGTTAGCACGAATCAACTCAAGTGGTCTAACAATATCCTCAAACACGTCAAATGATTTAAAGAGCTTAACTCCTTCTTTATTCATTTCAGTGGTGCGCAAAAGTTGAGCAAGCACCGTTTCAAGCTTAAGCAAAATCCCAAATTGAATCACCACTCTATAAGCTTGGTGAGGATTAGTTATCATTTCTTGATACTTTTCTATCAAACCATCATAGAAGCGCTTGAAGTCCTCATCAACAAACAAAGTCTTGCTTGGATAAGCCGGATTATCAGTAAAATCATCACTCAAATTTTGCCAAAGACGATTGAGTTCGATTTTGTACTTAGTGAGAAACTCAATCCGTTCTTGAAAAACAGAACTTAAATGCTCTTCTTCGCTAACAGCTGGATTACCATCAATATCTCGTGCCACCCAACTATGCACCTTGAAAAAATTTGCAGGCAGACGAAACTCACCACCTTGAGTCTTTTGTAATTGCCGTTCAATTGCTTGAACTGTCTCAGGAATTATATTCCAAGCTTCGGCCAAATTATCAAGAAAGTTCCTGCTCTCATCCACTGGTCTCAATCTATCTGAGTTATAAGGCTTGGCTCTAACCATGTGTGAGACTGCAATACTCAAATCTTCAAGCAAGTCCTCAACCTGCTCTCCGTCAAAATCCGCCCAAGCTTCTGGCGCAACTCTAGTAGCAAGCTCCTGGATGGTCTCTACCATAGATTTGATATGGTGAATATAATCGGGCTGAATACCAGCAGTAGGATGGGCTGTCAAAACCAGGTTAGCAGAGAAATCATTGGCAAAAATCTGGGCTAGTTCTTTATCAACATCAGCTACAAACTGAGCCGCAAAATCTCGGTTTGGCATCAAAGCATTAGGACGGGTCACCTGAGCGCAAGCGGTACTAGATTGATTAAGCAGTAAATAAGCTTCCAATATCCAAGCTAATAATTTGATATAGCTCTCATGACTCTTGCCTTCACGTAAAATATCGAGCTTGGCAGCTAATTGCTCAAAGTCTCTATCACCCGCAAGCTCTTGCCGCAACTCAGTGATCACTTTGATAAATGATTTTGCCCAAATATCGCGTTTCTCAAAATCAGGGTCTAAGTTTAAATCCTGTCTAATCCGATCAGCAATCGCCTTGCCGATAATATCGCCAATACTTCTATAGAGAACTCGAATTGGTGTTGAAATTACCACCAATATCCAATTGTATCAAGCTCTAAGAATTTTAGTTAGCGCTAATTCTTCGCTCCAGCCCAGTTCTTAGTCTCTGAGAGAATCTAGATGCTAATAACAATTCTTTTGCTGCTGCAGCTCTTGGATTAGTGAGACCTTCCAGTTGAATATCACGCAAAATCTGAGAAGATTCAAAATCAAGACTGTCAATCACAGCGGCTATATGACCCATGAGCTGTAGATTTTTAGTTCCAGCATAAATATCACAGAGTAATTTCAAACAAGATTCCTTAGCTTCGCGTGCTACTGGTTCCTTAACAAAACTATTAACGACAAACTCTGGAGAACCAGGCTCATAACCATTGGCAAAGGATGTATCAATATTGTTGCGCATTAGCTGCTCTCTATCTTGCAGCACTCCTTGAATAATACCCAACAGATTAGTTATCGCTGTGACTTTGTCATAATCTTCAGCTTCACAATGCTGCCCACGTATTGCCTGCTCAAGATAGCCCAAGACACGATAATCAAAACCACCCAAAATATACTCTGCATCAGAAGCCAGATCAGCATTAGAATGATTTTGCAAAATATCAATCAAAACAGGACTAGTAGCAGGACCTGCCAGTTTTAAATCAGCCATCACATCCCAGAGCTCAGTAGCATCCATACTTAGTGGAGGAACTGTAAGTCTACCATTGACGGGATCTTGTTCAGCTCTGATGGATTCGGCCATATCTTGTTGAATCAAAGTCAAACGAGGCTGCAAAGCTTCAGGAAAAGCTTGATCATATTTGTTACAGAGATTTACCAAAGCCAAAATTGCACCCCGTGAATAAATTTCTTCCTCAGGAATCTTTCTACTCAACTGCTCGATAGTTTGCTTAGGAGCAATTTGAACAAGCCATCTACTTGCAAGCCAGTCTCTATCAGAATCATCAAGATCTGGAATCAATTGATCAGCTAACTTTGCTTTAGCTTTATTGGACAAGCCTTGTAAGAATAGATCAGCATAGTCTTCCAACTCTTGATTACCGCGAGCTTGATCCACCATGGCATAGAGCAGTTCTTTATCAGGCTCGAGCAATTTAGCTAGCGTTCTAGCCAAGTAAAAAGCTACGCCAGTATATGATTTGCCAGAAGTCAGATTTGCTGGCTTGAGCTCGTCTAACAAAACCACAAAAAGTTCAGTAGCATCACCACGACTCTCTTTAATAAAATCTAGTGGATAATCCATCTTAGAGAGTACTCGTGCCGCAACAAAACGCTGGCTCCAATCATCACATGTCAAGAGCATATTCAAAGCTTCGTCGTACAAATCCTCATCAAAACGAAGACTTGGTAAGGATCCAAGTGCAAATCCTGCTCTCAATTCATCATCATCTGAACCACTGGTTAATGATCTCCAATAAAGTTCAGCCAGCTTATCATCAATCTCATCCACTCGGGCATCAAAGTTCTGGAAGCGCTGATCCAAATCCAGATAGGAAGACAAAATTCTCAAATAAGGTCTTTGAGCTTGACGTCCAAGCTGTCTAGGTCTCAAGTTTTCAAGTGCAAAATCTGCCATCGCTGGATCAGCATTACGCACCAAATCAGTTGTCTTCTCTACCAAGTCACAAGCTAATTCTTTCCGGCTCATATCCCCTCTAACTAATTCCTCTGTAGTAACGTAGCCATCTTGCTCAAAGCTCACCTCGTCTTCAGGATCGACAGGGATACCATACAAATCCTCAGTAGCATTTTCACAATTAGAAAGCCATGGTTTTATCAAAATCAATCTGGTCAAATGTTCCAAAGCCTTTATCACGGGGTGACTAAAATCTGTTTCCTCTGTAAAGCTAAATCTTGCAGCATTAAGCACTGGAGTTTCAAATTGCACCTGATCATCACTAAGGTGATATAGGCGTTTGACTATTGCAGCAATTAGCCTTGGCAAGTCAGATTCAAAAACAGAGCCATGCAAAAAATCACAAGGCGAAAATTCTAGAACCTTAGTTTCATCTCCAAGCAATGGCATAGAATCACTAGTTTGCAAAGCCGAGCTTGGAATCAACTCAGCACTCATAGTGCTTTGTCGAATAAAATCAAGACTGGCTTGAGCTTGGTTACGGAAAAAATCATCAACCAAATCTTCTTGTGGAATTTTGCCATATGCACAAAGATATCTAATTTGTTCAGTCAGCCAATTCGTTAGCTCCTGGTAGGAACGAG
>JAPPOW010000100.1 GCA_028817775.1 Candidatus Melainabacteria bacterium
CAATTTATACTGCTAATACCAAATAGACTTTGAGTATTAATGCACGCTCAGGGTGTCTAAGCTTCTTCAGTGCTCTAAACTCAAGTTGTCTAACACGCTCACGAGTGATTCTTAGCATACGTCCAACTTCTTCAAGTGTGCGCTCCTGACCATTATCGATACCAAAACGTAGTTGAATTACAGCTTTCTCTTTTTGGGTAAGGGTATCAAGTACTCGTAAAATATCATCAGCCAACAAGTTATCAGTAGCTGCAAGCTCTGGCTTAACAGCTTGATTAGGGTCAGCAATAAAGTCTTCAAGCTTACCATCGTCCTCATTGTTAATAGGTGATTCTAAGCTCACTGGAGTTCTCATTGCTGCAACAATCTCTTTGATCTTAGTTGAACTTACTTCCATTACTTCAGCAAGCTCATCTTCAGTTGGTCTTCGATTTAATTCTTGACCAAGCTTACGTGCGATCTTCTTGAACTTATTGATCGTTTCAACCATGTGTACTGGTACACGAATGGTACGAGACTTATCAGAAAGTGATCTAGTGATACCTTGACGTACCCACCAAGTAGCATAAGTTGAGAATTTATAACCACGCTCTGGATCAAACTTCTCAGCTGCCCTGATTAAACCTAAATTACCCTCTTGAATTAAATCAAGGAATGGTAAACCACGGTTGATATATTTTTTAGCGATAGATACTACTAATCGTAGGTTATGTCTGACCAACTTTCGTTTAGCCATAATATCGTCTTCTTTAATTCTTCTTGCTAATTCAATTTCTTCCTTTGCAGTAAGAAGTGGTACACGACCTATCTCACGCAAATACATTTTTACTGAGTCATCTGAAAGTGGAGAAACATTCTCGGTATTGGCGTTATCAGAATTATTTTCTTCATCCTGCTTACGTCTTGATGCGGCAGATGAAATAATGTCGGATTCAATATCCCCCGCCAAACTTACACCATCGAACTCCTCCGAATCGATAGCATCTTCATAACCTATGCTTGTATCTTCGTCTAACATGCTTTTGCTTGCAGTTGCTCTCTTTCTTGGCATCTACTCTTCTCCTTATATATAGTTAACTAATGAGTTTCTTTGATATAAGATTGGGCCGCGGAGTCATTAATCAGATGCTTAAACAAGCCAAGTGCGTGCTAATCTATATACTTAGTCCTAATTTTAACGAGTTCGTTCCAAATTAGGGGCTCCCCATTATAACCTTAACCTAGTCTTAATATTTCGTATTACGGATTAAATTCCTTTAATTTTCACAGAATAATAGAAAAAAAAGCAAAAATTTATCAGCATTGCTAAAATAATATACATGAAAACTGAAACTGTAAATTCAAAGCTAACAACTACTGCATCCAACTTGGCTACAGCTCTTATGAGTCCTCAAAGAGCAAAAGATTTGGCATTGGCTGTAAGAGCCAGGTTGGATCAAAGTGATTTAGTTTCTTCAGAGAGTTTGAATGCATTCACAACAGCTTTACACTTACCAACTATAAGTAAAGAAAACCAAGCATCAAGCTTGCTGGATCATACTCTCGATTTGATAGTGCAAGGTAGATATAACCAGTCTAGTAGTCACGGTAATGAGCGGGTTTACAGTTTTAAACAATTATCACCATCCTTATACTCTATAGAATCTTTACGTAGAACTAGGATATACAGCGATCAGGATGATACGCTGAGAAACGGATTTAAGAGAGTAAGCTATCGACAAAGTTTTGAAATTAGAATTCTAGACAATGGAAATTATCAAGTTTTTTGTGGTGATGAAATCGAAACATCACAAGGTGACATTTATGAAGAACCTCTTAAGCGACATGGAAAAGATTTAATCTTCCATAGGGGCACCAGCAGCCATAACCAAATAACACGATTCCTGCAAAAAGAACTAGGGATAGCTGATCAAAATTAAATGGTACGGGATTTTGGCTTTGGCACGGACTGAGTTAGGCGGGCGCCGCGCTTAAATTCACACCAAGAAAACATGTATAGTGAGGCTGAGCGACAGCGAAGACTCGCTATACATATTCTCTAAAATTATTTGTGGAGCGTGGGGCAGAAAAACAAAGGTGAATTTTATAAC
>JAPPOW010000115.1 GCA_028817775.1 Candidatus Melainabacteria bacterium
AAATTGGCGTCTCGCTTTTTTAGAGGCTCCGTCTGAGGAGAACCGACGAGCAGCGCAGTCTGCGAGTGAGGTTTGACGCTAAAGGGAGAGAAAAAGCGAGATGCAATTTTCGTCAAGCTCACGGTACTATCACTTAACAATATTGCCAAATTTAAAATAACTAAGAATTATCCAGACTTACTCAACAGTAACTGATTTAGCGAGATTACGAGGTTGGTCAACGTCTTTACCAAGGTCTTCAGCAATATAGTAAGCAAGGAATTGCAGTGGAATAGTAGCAATGATCGGGCTCAAGAGCTGATCAATGTTTGGGATACGGATGATTTCATCAAAGACCCCATCAAGATCATTATTATCATCACAAGCAATTACTAATGATGGTGACTTGCGGGCACGAGCTTCTTCAGCATTACTCAAACTGCGCTCATAAATTCCATGTTCAAACTTAGTAGGACCATCAATCGCAATACTCAAGACTGGTACATTCTGGTCAAGGATTGCAATTGGTCCATGCTTCATTTCACCACTAGGATAGCCAGTAGCATGGATATAACTTAGCTCTTTAAGCTTGAGGGCACCTTCAAGTGCAATTGGATAATTAACCCCACGACTCAAGAAGAGAAAATCACGGTAGTTGGAATATTTCAAGAATTGATTTTGGTATTGCTCAGCCCGCTCGATTACTTGATCAATCACTAGTGGTAAAGAACGCAAAGCTTGTTTAACTTCAGTCAAATCAGCATTCAATCTATCTTCGGCAATTTTAATTGCAAGGAAGTATAAAGATAGAACTTGTGAAGTGAAAGCTTTGGTAGATGCTACCGAAACTTCAATCCCCGCTGGAGTGACATAGGCATTAGGTGAAACTAAATCATAGATAGCTGAGTCTGATTTATTAGTAATCGCCATCACTTTAGCACCAGCTTGTTTTGCGTTAGTGACTGCAGCTAAAGTATCAGCAGTCTCACCAGATTGACTGATGCCAAGCACTAGATCACTCTCACCAACTAGAACTTGCTTACTAGCGTACTCACTAGCAATCGCTACTTCTACAGGTACCTTAGCCCAAAGCTCTATTAGATACTTGCCAATGAGCGCTGCATGGTAAGCCGAACCACAAGCAACAAAGACAATACGATTGATTTGGCTAAAGTCAATATCAAGCTGTTCAAAACCAGAGATTGGCTTTGCCGGATTGGCTAGACACTGATCTAACATCAAACTAGTTACAGCCGGCTGTTCATTAATTTCTTTAACCAAGAAATGTTTGTAAGGACCCTTCTCTAGGATTGAATTGTTCTGCACCGAATGACACACTTCAATCTTAGACTCATTGCCATTGATATCTTCAAGTTTAACTTGCCCAGCAGTCACTTCTGCGACTTGTAAATCTTTAAGCTTAAGAACTTTATTGGTGTACTGCAAGACAGTACTACTATCACTAGCAACAAAGTGCTCACCATCACCAATACCAATCACAAGTGGTGATTGATTTTTGGCAAGAATGATTTTCTGCTGGTCTTTGACCAAAATTGCCAGCGCATAACTTCCTTCAACTTTAGCCATCACCTGACGCAATGCATCCAAGTCAGACTCAGTTTGCTGACGTGCCCGCGAGAACAAGTGTGCAATTACTTCAGTATCAGTTTCAGTGCGAAACTCAATTCCGTCTTGTTCAAGTTCATGTTTGAGACTGAGATAATTTTTGATGATACCGTTATGAACCAAAGCGATATCCGCTTCAAGATCTTGATGTGGGTGCGCGTTACCATCACTGGCAATTCCGTGAGTTGCCCAGCGAGTATGACCAATACCACAGCTACTAGTTTCAAAAGCCTTACTTAGACGCTCAGCAAGCATTGAATTAAACTCTGAGCTTGCACTATCAGCAACCAAGGCTGGAGATCTCAGCTCAGCAATTTTCTGCTCTAATTTAGCGATCTTGCCAGCTGATTTGATCAGCTCAATCTTGGAATCATCCAATACCGCAATCCCAGCTGAATCATAGCCACGGTACTCCAGAGACTTGAGCCCATCCAGGAGTAAATCTTTGGCTTTATTTTTTCCAATATAGGCAACAATCCCACACATAGAGCGCTAATTATAACAAATCTGTATTAATATTTGGCAGAAATAATAAATGGTATCACCCAATTATCGTGCTAGTCTTATCATATGCCGTCACTGCAATTTAATCCTAGCGAGCCAGTTCAATCAGCAGAACATGGACTTAAAGCTACTACAGGTTTTCTGAATGTAGAAAATTATAAACCTCTGGTGCAATGGATAAAAACCATTGTCCAAGTGCTTGCGGGCAGACTCACAAGAGAGCAAGATAGAGAAGCAGCACAATTACTAGCTAGCATTGGGCAGGACGTAGAAGACTTAGCATAGAAGCTTAAGCGGGGTCCTTTTCTTTCTCTGGGTATTTAACCCTTTCGTGATTTTGCGACTTCCAAATATTGAAAAAGGCCGCCGAGACCTTATCCAAATCAGAGCGAGTCAAACCAGAATCATCCAGCTCCCCTTCTTCCATCCGCGCGTTAATGATCTTACGAATCATCTTACGAGCTTCACTTTCATTAGCAATATCCTTGATACTGCGCAAAGCTGCTTCACTAGAATCAGCAATCATAGCAATGCCAGTTTCTTTAGTATTAGGTCTTGGACCAGGATAACGAAAATCAGCACTGCGAACACTGCGCTTACCTAATTTCTCAACTGCTTGTTGATAGAAATAAGTAGTGATAGTAGTTCCTTGATGCATTGGAATGAAATCAATAATCGCTTGCGGTAAGTTGTACTTCTTGGCAAGCCTAATTCCTTCAGGCACATGTGCCAGAATAATCTCTGCTGATTTCTTCGGATCATCCAAAGTCGTATGTGGATTAGGTTTCCCGAGAGTGTTTTCAATAAAGTAATCCGGCGCATGCATCTTACCTATATCGTGGTAAAGCAAACCTACCCTAATCAATTCAGTATTAAGACCGAGAGCGTTACCAGCTTCTTCAGATAGACGAGAAACATTGAGCGAATGCTCATAAGTACCAGGTGCTTCTTCTTTAAGTTTCTTCAAGAGTGGCTGGTTAGGATTTGAAAGCTCAGCCAATTTAAATGGTGTATAGAGTTTTAGTCCAGCTTCAAGGTAAGGCAAAGCAGCAAGTGAAATAAAACCAGAACCAATTGCACTAACAACATAGCATGCTGCCACGACCATCACGACTGCCACATCAAAATCTTCTACTGCCAAGGTTAAAGTCAACAAGAAAACCAAAACTTGAGCAATTGCAATTTTGGTGCCAGCATTGGTCAAATCCTCACGCTGATGGGCTTTACGAACCAAGAAAATCGCATAGATAGAACCTACTAGATGCGGTAAGACTTGCCAAAAATTCATATCAACTGCTTTTGCCATAAAGAATGCCATCAGCAGCACAACAATTGCAGCCATAGTTGGCGCGTAGAAAACAGTGAGCAAGATTGAAACCGCTGCCAGGGGTGCTAACGCTAGCTTATCCACTCCCCAAATTGAAATTGCATCAATCACCATGAAAGTAGTGATCGGCACCGTAAACATCATCACAATTTGCTGCACTGAATATTGTCTAAACTTAGTGATGATATTAAATAGGGTTATAAACAAGATCAGCGCTGTAATGATGGTAAAGTTCTCATAGATCTCCTTCCAATCGGTCTGCGGGTTGAGCATTTCTAGTTCTTTGAGATAGAAGTAGTTTTGCTTACTCACAACTTTACCTTTGGAAGCCAATAGGGCACCTTGTTTCAATTCAACTGTAACCGGCTCCACTTGATCCATCGCTTCTTGCTCCAACTGACGCAATTTAGTCCAATCAATCTCTAGATTAGGATCAGTTGAATTAATAACTAGCTTGTGAATCAACTCAAGTTCACCATTAAGTAAGCCTGGAAACAGAATCTTGATATTGCTACGAATTTTATTACGCGGCATACCTCTAACCAAGCCCAGGTCAAGTAGTTTTTTCTGCACCGTAAAAGCATTAGCGAACAAGGATTCAGCATTGACCTTAGCAAGGTTGTCAAAGAAGGACTTACCAAGTGAATTGATCACCTCTTGTTTACGCTGTCTTAATTCTCGCTGCCCGTTCAAACCCTCAAAGAAAATCTTACGCTCAATTTCAGTCATGCTATTAAGTTCAGCCAGCCGCTCTCTATCCTCAACCAACTCAGCAAGATCAGTGCTCAGTAGGATCTGATTAAACTTCTCATCATCTAATTTGATTAATGCCTGCTGGGTTTTGAGTGAAACCTTAGGGTTGAGAGGATCAGGCATAATTTCCTCTGCAGATCTATGCTCACGCACCGCATGAATAATGAATTTAAGCTTCTTTAAACTGTGGTTGAAGGCCTCATAATCTACGGTAAGAATCTCATGTTTAGCAGATTTTTTTAAAGCTGTGGTTTTAGCTTTGCTGCGCGCTTCTTCGGTTGCGAGCTTATCAAGCACTTCAACATCTTGATTGAGCACCACAGTTACCGGACTAGGTAATCCTTGTTTAATGGTTGGTTTATACCAAGAGCGGATACTAACTAGTGCCGTGATGGTGACAATACCAGCAGCTGTGACCAGCGCCACCATTATATATTTGGCTATTTTTGAACTGCTGCGGAGCTGCATATAATCTCAAGATGCCACAAAAGCTATAATAAGTATACATGGGATACAAATCTGAACATTTGAAGCATATACTTGAGGATTTGCAGCGGCAGCCTCGGGATATTATTACTATCGCTGGTCCCACTTGTACTGGCAAGACAGATCTGTCTATCGCTTTAGCTCAAGAACTCAAATTACCAATTATCAATGCTGACAGTAGATTGATTTTTCAGAAGATGAATATTGGTACAGCCAAACCAAGCCAAGAAGAGCTTGAAACTGTAGAACACCATATGGTCAATATCAAAGAACCTAGTGAGCAGTATTCTGCCGGTGCTTACCGTGAGGATTTTGACCAGGTGCTTCAGCAACTAGCTGGCAAAGCAATAGTAGTTGGCGGCACTGGTTTGTATTTGCGTTCTGCTTTGGAAAATCTTGATATGCCAGATATTGGGCGTGATGATAGTTTACGCCAAGAGCTTAATCAACTTGAATTAGATGAACTACTCAGCATGCTTGATGAACTTGATCCTGAAGCTCGTAATGATGTAGATATCAAAAACAAAGTTCGTTTGGTCCGTGCCATTGAGATAGTCAAACTCTCTGGCAAGCCACTGTCTGAAAACCGGAGCAAGAACAAAGAAAATAGATACGATGTAGTTTTCTACGGACTAAATTTTCAACGCCGCCGCACTTTATACGACTTGATCAATGCCAGAGTAGTGAGAATGATCAACAAAGGTTTGGTGCATGAAGTTGAAGCTCTAATTGAAGAGTATGGTGTCACTGACACACTACTGGGCACTATTGGTTACAAAGAAATTATTGGCTATCTGGAGCGTCAGTATTCACTTAGTGAAGCAAGACGTATGATCCAAAAGAAAACCAGAGTCTATGCCAAGAGACAGATGACTTGGTTCAAGCAAAACAGGGAGATTCAATGGCTCTATCACGATTAGCATTTGTCGCTGACGATATTGAGACTTTCCCAACCCATCATGATAGTACTTGGGTGATGATGCAAGCTGCTCAGCGTCAGGGTCATGAGGTTCATTATATCTGGGGCAAGTACTTAGATAGAGAAGCAGAATTTATTCAACTCAGTGACGAGTTTTTTAATAATCAAAATGGAGAGAGACTTTTACTAGATGAAACTAGCCGCAGCTCCAAAAACAAAATCATCATTGATAACTTTGATTATATTTTCATGCGCACCGACCCACCAGTCAATGAAGAATATATCCGCCAATGCAAAATCCTTGAAGAATGCAAAAATGCAAAGGTTCTCAATAGAGCAGATTCTATTTATAAGCTCAATGAAAAATTGATGATTCTAAATTTCCCCGAGCTGATTACTGAAACCATAGTCAGCCAAGATCCCTGTGAGATTATGAACTTTTTAGAAGAACAGGGCAAGATTGTAGTCAAACCTCTTGACGGTTTTGCTGGTAAGGGTATCTTCTCCCTCGAAGCTAGTGATAGTAATGCTTTAGCTAAACTTGAACAAGCTTGCAAAGAAGAGCAAATGGTCCAAAGATATATTGAAGCCATTAAAGAAGAAGGCGGAAAGCGAATCATTGTTGTTAATGGTGAACCAATAGCAGGGCTCTTGCAAATTCCACCAGAGAATGATTTTCGTTCTAATATTGCAGTAGGTAGTAGTTATGCTGCTTACCAAATTAATGATAGAGACAAAGAAATCTGCGCTCAGCTTAAGCCATACTTGCTTGAACAAGGAATCTATTTTGCTGGCATCGATATCATTGGCGATTATTTGAGTGAAATCAATATCACTTCACCAGGCAGTGTCCAAGAAATCAATTTTTCACAAGGCCTAGAAGCTAGAAATAGAATTGAATATCAAATAATGAATAATCTAACTCTTCTTTAAATACAAAAGACTGACATCAGCAATCCTAGAGCCAGCCAAGCCATCACCATATGGCTGCAAGCCTTCTTTGATCATTGAGTTATAGACCGCTGAATCATTCAGTAGCTCAAGCACAGCACCATGCACTACGTGCTCCTCAGTACCAATCAAGCTTGCCATGCCTGATTCAATCCCCTCAACTCTCTCCGTTAGATTACGAAAGACCAAGACTGGTTTTCCAAGGTAAGGAGCTTCTTCTTGAATACCACCACTATCAGTAATAATTATGTGACTTGCCATCATTAATTTCAAGAAGAGTGGGTAGTTGACGGCATCAAGAATACGAATATTCTCAATCCCCTCATCATTAACTCTATTTTGTAAATTCTCAAAAGCTAAACGAGCTTGCGGATTTTTGTGCACTGAAATTATAAACTCCAAATCATGCCCAGACTCTGTTGCTAGCCGGTAAATAGCATTAGCTAGATTTTGCTGAGCTTCACCTTGGTTCTCGCGGCGATGGGCTGTAACTAAAATTATTTTCTTAGCTGCTGCCTTGTCTAAAGTCTTGATCAAATCATACTCAAGGTCAGGATAGCAGGCGAGGCGAGCGAATTTAAACTCAGACCAATCGAACTCAGCTTCCTGGATACGCTTAGTACTCATCTCAAGACTATCGACCACTGTATTTCCGGTATGGAAATTATGACTAGATTTTTTGTGCATCACTTTCTCTGCCTCAAGGTTAGTCAATGCAGTTTGACTTGGAGCAAAATTTAAATCAGCAATCTGTGAAAGCAAACGGCGAGCAAGCTCCTCCGGGAACGGACTATAAATATCATTAGTTCTAATCCCCGCTTCAATATGGCCTATTTTGATTTTCTGATAGAAAGCTGCCAAGCCGACTTGCTGTGCTGTTAAAGTATCTCCTTGCACTAAAACCAAATCAGGCTGCTCACGCAAGAATAAATCACTTGCTTGTAGCATAATTTGAGAGCTTAAGCTCCCCAATTGTAACTCTGGTTGCTCAGCAGGCTCAATTTCAAATCTATAATCAGTTTCTATCTCAAAGAACTCATAAAGATCTTGCACCAAGTCTTGATGCTGCCCAGTGGCAACCCACTTAATCTCCAGCCTATGCTCAATACGACTACCTGGTGACTGCCCTACTTGAGCTCGTTCCAACAAAGCCTTGTATACAGGATAGACTTTGATCACCTCTGGTCTAGTACCAGCAACCACAAAGATCTTGAATTGTTTGGTTTCTTGCAACTTAGTTCTTAGCCAAGTCCTC
Organism: Candidatus Melainabacteria bacterium; assembly: GCA_028817775.1. Classification (GTDB taxonomy): domain Bacteria; phylum Cyanobacteriota; class Vampirovibrionia; order LMEP-6097; family LMEP-6097; genus JABHOV01. The sequence continues at coordinate 7,801 of JAPPOW010000115.1, forward strand.
AACCTTGGTCTTTAATCTACGCAGCTCTTCTTGGCTCTTACAAATTCTACCTAGTGCTTTTTGGCGGCGCATAAACTCACCATAGGCAATAGCTGGGATGCCAAGTACTGGCATAAACTGATCGATATCAGAATTGACTCCGCTAAACGCTCCCACCACAGCATCATTACCAATCTCAACCCCGTCACCAATACCACAATGACCAGCGATCACCACTCTATCACCAATCTTAGCGCTACCAGCAAGTCCAGACTGAGCAATCACCAATACATCTTTGCCAATTTTGACATTATGAGCGATCTGACAATTATTATCGATCTTAGTACCAGTACCAATTTCAGTTGCACCAATAGTAGCTCTATCGATGCAAGTACCAGCACCAATCTCAACATCATCACCAATAGTCACATTACCAGCTGAATTAATTTTGTGCTGCACTTGCCTGTCCATATTAAAGCTAAAATCTTTGCGTTGCATCTTCTCAAGATTACTCTGCTCCTCAGTAGAGTAACTATATCCGTCAGCACCAATAACGGCATTAGGATGAACAACTACTCTATCCCCAAGTACCGAATAGTCTTCAATCACGGCACCAGGCTTAATCACACAATCCTGACCAATTACTACATTATCCAAGACTACTGCACGCGCTTGCAGTTCAGTACCAGCACCAATTTGAGAACCAGCACCGACATAAGCGAGCGCACCAATTCTTGCAGCAGGATCAACTTGCGCGCCATCAGCGATTACTGCTGTTGGGTGCACGCCCACAGCAACTTGAGAACGCGGCTTCTCAAAATGGATAATTAAAGCTTTAAGTGCAAATTTTGGTCTTGCTACAATCAACAAACTCAAAGAATTCTCTGCTACGAATTTCTGGAACTCATCATCACTAGCCAAGTCATCAGATACCAGCAATAATTTTGCCTGACTGCCTTTGAGCATACGCTGAGCTTTAGCAAAACGAACGGGGAAGATCATTGCTAATTGATCAGCTTGAGCTTTAGCTGGGTCAGCAGCAATTGAATTAATCTCAAGCTCTTCAGAACCTTGAACTTTGGCTGATGCGATCTGGGCTAATTCTTTAACTTGCATTATTTCTTACGCTTCTTTTCAAGAGCTGCCAAAAACTCGTTAGTAATATCATCAACATCAGCAAGTAAGTAACCCTTCTCGATAATTAGATCAAGTTTCTTTGACTTAACAATTTCATTTAAAGTTTGAGCAATATTACGATTAATTTGAGTATTGTACTCGTCTTTTTTGTCCTGCAATTGCTCTACTTGCTCATCAACTACAGTTTGAATTTCTTGTTGTTTTGCTTGAAATTCTTTCTCTTTGCCTTCTTGGGCTTGTAATACCATCAATTCTTTATTGGCAGTCTCCAAAACCCGACGGAAACTAGCTTCTGCTTCATCAACTTCAGCATTAGCTTCAAGCACCAAAGAATAATTCTTGTAAATCTCAAGAATATCAAGTGAAGCAATCCCCTCAGCAAAACAAGGATTCAAAGTCAGAACTAAAATTAATAAAATAAACTTCTTCATTATTTACCTAATTTTTTGAGAACCTCATCACTAATATCATTGCCGCCATATAGTACAGCTTCTTC
>JAPPOW010000006.1 GCA_028817775.1 Candidatus Melainabacteria bacterium
TCTTGAAATTTAGTTACTTGGTCTGATTCACCAAACTCTAGTGCTCCAAAACGTCCTAGTGGCGCAACTGCAGTGAGTGTCGCTAATTTGCCATGATCTTTGTGGAACTTGATAGTCTTGGCAATGTCTACATCAGCAAGCCCATCACCATAAGTCATACAAAAATCTTCATCACCAATATAATCCTTGATGCGTTTTAATCTGCCGCCAGTCATAGTATGTTCGCCGGTATCAACCACTGTAACCTTCCAAGGCTCACAATGATGGTTGTGGATAATTAATTCGTTGTTGCGTAGATCAAAACTTACGTCTGACTTATGCATAAAATAGTTGGCAAAATATTCTTTAATCACATAGCTTTTGTAGCCAGCACAAATAATGAAATCATTGATGCCATGCTTGGAATAAATTTTCATCACATGCCAAAGAATTGGCTTGCCACCAATTTCAATCATTGGCTTTGGCCTCATCACCGTTTCTTCGGTGATCCTTGTACCAAGACCACCAGCTAGAATAACTGCTTTCACATATATATCAGACCCTGGCAAGGATTGGCTTAGGCTCAAGTTTTTGGTGGTATGACTAGGTTCTGAGGTCTAGGTTGTTAGGTCTAGAGGTTAGATTTGTTATGTAAGCTTCAAGAGCAAGGCTTGCGAAGTCCGTAAGGATGTGTCCGAAGTTGGCTGAAGCCAATGAGGACTCGCATAACGTAGCTATTGGAGCTTACGTGACAAATCTTAGGTGCCAATATATTTTTGGGTGGTAAGGAATGAACTCAATCCACAAACCAAAATCCCAGTAAGTGACAGGATCACAAATATCACCCCGAGATCAGCACCTGAATCAAAATTAAAAGTCACTGGCATAATGGTCTTGAAACTAGCTTGAAAAGAACCCCAAACAGTTTGTTGCAGTAGTACCAAAGGTACAATTGCCAGTAAGGAAGCAATTAAGCCATAAAAAATACCATGGAAAATAAAAGGTCCGCGGATAAACCAATCGTCGACACCCACTAAGCGCAAGATCTCTATTTCAAGAGAGCGGCTCTTGATCACCAGTTGGATAGTATTGGAAACAATAGTGATAGTGCCAACTGCAAGGATTAAAGTAATCAGGACTCCAAATGAGAATAGAATGGTGCGCACTCGCTCAAGTCCATTGAATAGCTCTGGAGCATAACTAATTTGCTCAATGCCAGCTAGGGTTTTGACTTCCTTAATCACCTCTTGTAAGTATTCTGGTTTGTGAATATTTACATGAATAGTGTTAGGTAGTGGATTACCAGCAATGTCACTAAATTGAAACTTCTTACGGAAACGTTCCCAAGCAACGTCCTTAGTTACAATTTCAACTTTATCTACTTTAGGGTTCTTGCTGATTTCATTAGCGATTTCTTGCGGACCAGCAGAATCAAGTAGATAGATGGAGAACTCAAGTTGAGTATCCAAATTCTGTGAGATTTGTTTGATTGAAGAGTTGAGTTGCAGCACACCACCAAATAGAGCAAGGGCGACGGCAAGAATACTGATTACAATTACATTTGAGAATCCACCAGCCTTGATACTGCTAAGTGCTTCTTGTAAAGTTCGCCAAATGATTCTTATTTCTTTCATCGTTTAAGTCCTTGAGCTAGTCCGGTACTGCGAATAATTGGACCAGTGTCACTAGTTACTCTACCTTTGTCTAGAGTAATGACCCGCTTGCCAATATTTTCAACTATATGTTGATTGTGGGTACTGACTAATACTGTAGTACCGCGCTCAGAAATCTTAGAAAGCAAATTAAAAATCTCAATACTAGTAGCTGGATCCAAGTTACCAGTAGGCTCATCAGCAATCACCAGTGGTGGTCCTTGGACAATCGCGCGGGCAATACCAACGCGCTGTTGTTCACCACCAGAAAGTTCACTTGGTAGATTAAATGCACGCTCCAATAGACCAACTAAATTGAGGGCACCAGAAACCCGTTTCTGGATTTCATATTCTTCAGCACCAAGTCCACGCAAGGCATAAGCTACATTTTCAAAGGCTGATTTATGAGGCAAGAGTTTAAAATCCTGAAAGACAATACCCATGCGACGTCTTAGATAAGGAATCTTAGAATCAGAAAGTGAACTGACATCTATATTACCGATGACAATACTGCCAGAGCTTGGGCGCTCCTCACGATAAAGCAACTTCATTAAGGTAGATTTACCAGCACCGCTTGAGCCAACTAGTAATGCCATTTCGCCAGCGCCAATTTCAAGATTAACTCCGTCAAGAGCCTTGATTTTGCCGTATTGTTTGGTGACATTTTTGAGACGAATCATCGAAGGTCTTATTATAACCTACCTAAACTTAGCTCTAAGAATCATAAACAAGATTGCAGCATTGACCACACTGACTAAGGTGGTGGATATAGCAATACCATTTAAGCCGAATCTTTCGACCAAAAGAAAATTGAGAACTAGTTTGAGGCTGATACCGAAGAGCATGACCAAAAACGGTGAGCGTGAGTCACCGAAGCTATAACAAGCTCGGGCAAAGCTATCCTTGAATACATAAGGAATGATTGAGATGCACAGATAGAAAAATAGTGAGCTGACCATTGCTGTTGAGTTGGCAGTAAAAGCACCGCGTTCGAACAAGATGCGAATAATTTCTTCAGACCAATACATGCCAACAAAAGTTGCTGGTATACACATCAAAGTTAGGATGCCAATTGATTTACGCAGTAATCGCTTGATTTCATCCAACTTAAGCTCTTTGACAAGCTCAGTGATGCGCGGGAATAGTGGCACTAAAAATGCAGTCAGCAAAACTCCAAGTGGCAATTGAATCAAACGGTTGGCTAGTACCAAAGAAGTCCAGCTGCCTTCTTCAAGCCCCTTGCAAAAGAAACTATCTATAAAGACCATGGCTTGAGCAATGCCAGTACTAAAGAGTGCTGGAAATAAAATCTTGTGGTAATCCTTGATTGCAGTATCATTCTTGGGCTGTGTCCCAGACTCCTTATGGCTTGATCTAATTTGCATCAAGCCAGGGATTTGGAAACCCAAGCTGAGCGCACCACCAATGCTCGTACCGAGTGCTAGCGCGATACCATTAGCAGCATCACCCATCAAAAAGACAGCTGCAATTAGCGCAATATTGACAACTGCTGGAGCCAGTGAGGGTTCTACATAGCGTTTGTAACAATTTAAAATTGCAAAGATGATACCGATTGGTCCGCAGAGCACAATTAGTGGTAATAAAATATCGATATTAGTTAGGGTTGCTTGAAAGTATTCAATTTTGTTCTCATCAATAAAGAATTTGAGTAGGTGTCCCTTGTAAACGTAGATGCCAAGTGCAATTGCACTAAGTCCAAAACTGGTCTTGATTAGAATATCTTTGATGAAATCCCAGGTGCTGTGGTTCTGTTCAAGCTTGGGCAAGGTAGCAACGATAGCGCTATAGAAAGGTCCACCAATGGTACCGAAGATGATAAAGAAGTTACCAGTAAATAAGTAAGCCAGGTTGAAGGCATCAGCCATCATTGAGGTGCCAAAGTAATTTGCAATCACTAAGTCGCGGACTAAGCCTAGTACTTTACTAAGTACAGTGAGACCTGCGACCAGTGAAGCTACTCTAAACATGTGTGCTGATTCCCCTGGGCTTCAGGTTATAAGGCGACACTCGACTCACGTCTCGGTCGCTACCTTTTGTCTGGCGGCATCCTTTTCAGGATGCCTAGCTTTTTTCAATTCTTCAGCAAAACTTTTCTTAGATGCTGGAGCTTCGTCCTCTTCTTCTGTGCTATAACCATCTAGGCAAGCGAGTCCTGGCAAAGTCTTGCCTTCAAGGAATTCTAGAGAGGCACCACCACCAGTACTAACATGAGTCAATTGATTTTTAGCAATGCCAAATTTCTCTAAAGCAGCTACTGAATCACCACCACCAACAATAGTAGTGCCGCCCTTGGCTGTTAGTTCTACTAAAGCTAGGGCTAGAGCCTTGGTACCATTGGCAAGTGAATCAAATTCAAACACACCCATTGGTCCGTTCCAAAGTATGGTCTTGGATTGACTTACCAGAGTGACAAACTCTTTGACTGTCTCTGGTCCAATATCCATGCCTTGTCTATCTTCGGCGATTTGATTGGAAGCACAGACTTCCGTATCAAGTTCATCACTTGGCTTACAATCATCAAAGATATTGATATTGGCAATAACCTTACTGTCCTTAGGCAGGATGATCGCAGTATTGTACTGATCAGCGAGGCTCAAAATCTCACGCGCGGTATCAAGATGATCATCTTCACAAATACTCTGACCAATCTGCCCGCCCTGAGCTTTGATGAAAGTATATGCCATGCCACCACCAATAATAATGGTGTCAACCTTAGGCACTAGTTCTTTCATTACTGAAATTTTGGAGCTAACCTTGGCACCACCAATAATTGCAGTAAATGGTCTCTCGGGATCATTTAATTTTGATCCGAGCATTTCAACTTCCTTGTGCATTAACAAACCGGCTACTGCGGGGTTCAAATAACTACTCACAGCTTGAGTGCTAGCGTGGGCGCGGTGAGCTGCACCAAAGGCATCATTGACATAAAGATCAGCCAACTTAGAAAGTTCTTTGGCAAAGTCAGTATCATTAGTTTCTTCACCAGGGTAAAATCTAATATTTTCAACTAGAGCTACGTCACCAGCCTTCATAGCTTGAGTCTGTGCCACTACTTCATTACCAATTGCAGTGTTGAATTTCAAAACAGTTTTGCCAAGCAAATTAGAAAGATGTTTGGCTACCGGGTCAAGCTTGAGTTTATCCACCACCTGACCTTTGGGTCTACCCAAGTGAGAAACCAAAATTACTTTGGCTTGGTTTTCAATTAAGTACCTAATAGTTGGCAGCGCGGCTTGAATGCGGCTATCATCAGTGATCTCAAGTTGAGAATTGAAAGGTACGTTGAAGTCTACTCGCACTAGCACCCGCTTAGCGCTCAGTTCACTAGTTCCTAATTCGCTTATTGTCTTGATCATAATTTATAAGCTGTCAATCCAGTCAACAGTGTTGAGTGAGAGCTTTTGCAGCACTACAGGGAACTCAAGCCCCTCAAGTGAAGCTTTGTCTTCTGGTAGACGTAAACCAATCTGGTTTTCAATCACATTAAGTTTTTTGTCAAGATGCACCAAGCGTGGGAAAGAATTCATTGCAAGCTCATCATGAAATTTATTGGCAAAGTCGTAAACCCATTGTGCTTTGATAGTACTATTTTTCTTGCGCTTAGCTTGGAATTCTTCTGGAGTGGCATGAGCTCCATCCATAACGATAATCATGCGTGGATCAGATTTGGTTTTCTGACTACTCATCACTGCAAGTAGTGATTCGCAAAATACGCAGCCAGGCTTGACTAAGATCACCAGCGATTCTTTACCACCAATGACAGAGCTTAAATTTTTGATCGCATTTTTGCTATCTTTGACTTGAAAGCCGGCAAGAATCTCAGATAAGTCATCACCAACAGCGATTTCTTTAGGTTCTGCTGTCTCTGGCACTTCAGTTGAAACACCTGATTCTTGTTTGCCTGGTTCTGGTGCCTTGGAAGCTTGGGTTTCAGAGCGGCTGCATGATTGCATTAATGCCAAAACCAAAATTATAGAAACTATTCTGAACTTGTTCATTTTTTTATTAGACCTGGTTAGGCTCAATCTTCGATTTCGCTACAGGTCTGTACTATTATATAATAAGTCTATGCGCCCGGTTTATATAGCAGCTTATTCTTTATTACTAGTATTGATTATTAATGCTAGCTATCTCAGTTATAAATATGTGAATTTTTACTGGGGCGGCAATTTTCTCGAGAGCTTAGAATGTGCTGACGGTTGTGATGCGGTGATGATGTCACAATATGCTTTGCTCTTTGGGATCCCTGTTCCTCTTTGGGGTTTGGCTTATTTTCTAGTGCTGGCGGCTGCTTTTTGGATTTTTACTCAGGATAAATTACAGCCATTGATACTGGATGCCCTAATTGTCATTGGCTTAATTGCAGCGACTGTGTTTGTATTGATACTTTATCTCAAGCTTCAGCAAATCTGTAAGTTTTGCCTTCTGTCACATATTTGTACCTTATTGTTTGCGCTTAACTACTTCTTTGGAATTAGAGAGACTACAAGTTGAGTTAATTCTTGAGGCTTAATTGCACCGAGTCTTTCACCAAGTAATTCACCCTCAGCGTTATAGAACTGAGTATCTGGCACCCCGCCCTTCTTAGTGCGGTATTGACGAGCTAGTTGCCCGCCACGCTTAGTGTCTATATCAATATAGAAAAAATTAATGTCATTATTATATTTAGCTTGCAGTTCTTTAAAGACAGGAAACATCTTTTTACAATAACCACACCAGTTGGCGTAGAACATAATCACTGAGGGCTTTTTCTCGGAAATTAGATTGGCAGCTGGAGCTGGAGCCTGAGTTTTGCTGGTGCTTGGGCTATTGCAACCTATCAAAGATGCTAGTAAACAGAGGGCAAGGAAATACTTCACACCACCATTATACAGGGTCGTATACGGACATTGGACATAATCTGGTATTACGCGCAGAAACTTGATTTTATAATACTTAATTATGTCCAATGTCCGTATACGACCCTGTATAATTAGGGCTTATGCAAGTAACAGTATCGGAGAAGGACGAAAATAATATTGCAACTATTAGCTTTGAAACAGAAGCAGGAGTTGCCAAAGATGCCTACAACAAGACTCTTAAATCTTTGTCGCGAGACTTAACTCTCAAGGGTTTTCGTAAGGGTAAGGCGCCGGCTTCAGCTGTAGAAGCACACTTTGGTGCAGATAGAGTTCGAGCTGAGACTATCAATAACCAATTTCTCTCTGGTTTATTTGACTCAATCTTCAAAGAGAAAGACCTCAATGTAGTTAATATCTCTCAGATCAATAGTGTGGTCTTTGATGATCCAGAGGGTGCAGTCAAGGTTGAAGCCAAAATCGAACTTTTCCCAGATGTTAGTTTAGCTGACTATTCTAAATTCAAACTAGAAGTAGATGTGCCTAAGATGGATCTTGAAGGACAGTATGAAGACACACTTGAAAGATTACGCGGACAGCAGGCTAGTTTTACTGAATCTGACTCAACAATTGAAATGGGTGATGAGATTATCCTAGATTTTGATGGTTCTTATAAAAATGATGATGGCGAGTTTGTACCGAAAGATGGTATGAAGTCAGAAGGTTTCCAAACAATTGTTGAAGCAGGGCGTTTCATTGATAATTTCCTAGAGCAAACAGTTGGAATGAAAGCTAGTGATGAGAAGGAGATTGATGTTAAATTCCCGGATCAATACCACGATACTGACCTTGCTAGTCGTGATGCTAAGTTCAAGGTCAAAATCCAAAAAGTCTCTAAGCCTGATAAGCCAGAATTAAATGATGACTTTGCTAAGAACTTTGGGGTTGAGACAATGACTGAGTTACAAGAGAAGATCAAAGAAGAAGTTGATCGTATCGCTCAAGAAACTCGTCGCGGTATTACTAGTGAAGCTATCATTACTGAACTTCACGATAAATCAGATGTCAAAATCTCTGAAGCAATGATTAGCCGTGAACTTGAGAATGATATTGCAACTTTGCAATACCAACGTCAATGGTCTGAAGATCAAGTCAAAGATTTCATTGAGAACATGGATAGAGAAGAAGAGATGGGCAAAGCTAGACTTAAGCTTGAGAAGTCAATTCTAATCACTACTATTATTCGTGAGCAAAAATTGGAAGTCTCTGAAGATGAGATTCGTGGGGAGATTGCTAAACTTAATTTACCTCCAAATATGGATCCTTCTCAAATTGATATGGAAGGTTTGGTTAATCGTTTGAATTTAGATTTGCTTACCCAGAAAGCTGTTGAGCATTTGATTGAGACTGCAGATATAAGTTACAACGAAGTAGACCATCACGTTCATGGTCCGCATTGTAATCATTAACTGTCATTGCGAGGCAAAGCCGAAGCAATCTAATGCATCGACAGAAACTATCCACTGGATTGCTTCGTCACTGACGTTCCTCGCAATGACGGCTAATAACCACTAGTAGGATTTGGTTTTAAAAAATTCTTAGCCTTGGCTAACAACAGTTCCAGAATTTCCAGAACCCATATCAAGTAGACCTTCGGGGTGGAGGACCCTCATATAGTCGTTTAGGTCATCGATGATATTTTGTAATTTTTGTTTTTGCTGATCTGCTTCTTTGATTACAGCAGGGCAGTCACTGTATTCTTCTTTGACTTTGTCTAATTTTTTTTGAGCTTCTTTATGGCTACTGATATCAGTTTGCAATTCGTTTTGTTTTACTATATAGCCCTTCTGTGACTTCATTGCTCTTGCAATGGCGACAAAACGTTTTTTCTCTTTCTCATCTAAAGGCATTTCTATAATATAACCGACCTGGCGGCACTGTCAGTATCATACCCGGAAAATTGGGGGCTGATTAGACTTTTGCAAAAGTCGCCATTGTTTCAACTGCAGCTTTGCTTGGACTTGAGTCCGCAACTCCTGCAATCACATCGTTGACTTTGCTGATTCCTTCACTAGCTTTTGCCGAAACGGCGCCAGTTTGGCTAATCGCATTGGCTTTATTTACTGATCCACTATTGTCTATTGGTCCTGATGACATTGTCTATTTTCCTCCATATAGGTATACAAGGCGTCCAACCAAGATATTTGACAAATCAAAGATTAAAAATCCTTAATTTATCTACCCAAGGCTAGTCCGTGATACCAAGGGTGACCTTGATACCTATTTACCCACGAGCTTACGCTCTTAACCATATATAGGAAGCCCTGGGAAAGTTTTGATAACTAATGTTCTTCAGCGTTGGCCTTAGTCATAAGCACAATCATCAAGCCAACAATTACAGTTAAAGTACCTAAAATTGCAAGTGTCATATTAGGATTCTACCCCAATTTACAAAAAATTGTCATCCTGAGGAGCGATAGTGACGTCAGGATCTCTCTGGTTCCACAATCAGGTCCTGATCCTGACGCATTTGCTCAGGACAAGCTAGCTTTCACTCCTCAGGATGACAATGTATAATTACCTATATGAAGAAGTTTATCTGCTTATTGGGGCTATTGCTTATCTGCCCGCCACAGGCACTTTATGCCAATTTGGCTGAGGTTAAATCAGAGGCGCGTCAGCCAAGTAAAGAAGAGCCAACTTCAACTAAGCTCACCAATGAGCCAATTCAGCCTGAGGGGGTTGAAGATTTTGCAGCTTCTCCATTCAAGCTCAATACTTCAACTGCTCGTATCCCGGTTGAAACCCGTTTGCGCATTAGGGTGGAGACTCCACTTTCTGCTGATGATTCATTGGTTGGTGAGGATTTTCGGGCTCGAGTGCTAGATGATTTTTATTTATCAG
>JAPPOW010000145.1 GCA_028817775.1 Candidatus Melainabacteria bacterium
GTCCTGTATCTATAGGGTAGATTTTCTTTGGAGCCATTTGTTGTTTCTTTATAGAAGCTGAAAATTGATTTAGTACAAAGAATAGCCATGACTGTTCAAAATGATCTATATAGTTGGTAATTGTGCTGGTGTTTTTGACCCCCAAATGGGTTTTGATTTTGGAGTAAGAAAGTGGTGCAGCGACATTGCTAAGTAGATAGTGCCCTAGCTCTCTAATGGTCCTGTCTGAATCTATGTTATGTCTCGCTACAATGTCCTTATAGACAGAGTTTTCGTAGATAGTTTTGTGGATCTTGAGTTCTGGGTAACGTAGTGCCTGAGCTATGCCACCAAGTTGCAAATAATTAGAAAGCTCTTTTTTTAATAGAACTCTTGTCTTGGTATCGTAGATATTTCCTTTTTGCTTAGTGTAACTAATGTCAAAGAAATCCAAATACTCCTTGAAACTAAAAGGGAAAAGCTCTAAGGAGATATTGCGACCTGTGAGTCTTGAAGCAAACTCCTTACTAAAAAGAGAAGAGTTCGATCCGGTGATATAGATTTTGTGTTTCTCATCAAAAAGTGATCGGGCAATGGTTTCCCAAGCTGGAATGTTTTGAATTTCATCAAAGAAAAAGACCTTACGGTCTCCAAACAGTTCAATCAAAATCTCATGAAGATCCCAAAAATCTTGTGCTTCAAAGTCTAAAAATAAATTGTGATCAAAATTGATATAGTAGTAGCCATCTTCTTGATAGAACTTACGGGATATCTGCGCGAAGAGAGTGGATTTACCAACTCTTCTAAGACCAGTGACTACAAAAACAAAAGGTGAGTCAATTTGTTTCTCAACTTCATTGAGGGCTTCTCTCCAAATGCCAATATCGCTAGAAACAAAATCGTTGTTTTGTTTCAGTAGTAACTCTTTGATTCGGTCTTTGTTGAAAGGCATAGATCTTTTGCTAATGGAATTATACCACAAAAAGCTCTTTTATAGATAGACCTATGTTTGATATTGGTCTATCTATAAAAGAGTCTTGTTGGATGAACCTTTTTACGACAATAAAGTAGCCCTCTTCATTGAGTAGTAGATTAGGAAACCTAATTGACGTAGCCTTCTCCGGAGTGGTATTATCTATAGCTGAGTGTAAAGTTCAGGTGATAATGCATATAACAATCTATGAGAAGTGACTCCTTATCCGGACTGGGACGGAATACATCAACCCCTAGTTATCAAGACTTAAACTCAGATACTGAGATGCCAATAAATGCTAACCAGTTAGCAGGCTCATATCAAGAAGGTCGCAGATGCATTAAGCGAGTCTGTGATTGTTTATTGGGAGATGTACGTGACTGGGATGGTGATGAGCTTGAGCTTGAGAATAATGGGACTACACTAAGATTTTATAGAAGACGATCCAGTGGGCATCCGACGGCTGTTGTTAATATTCATGACCGGGATAAAGTAGGAAAATTCTTAGGTCTTGAAGCAGCATACCCCCCTTTGGATGATGATAATGAATTTGCTTTGAATCCAAGAAATTTATTGAAAATATACCGTGGGCATCCGTCAACTATTCAAGAGCTTTGTAATGAAAATTTTGGTAATTTGAGTTCTTGGGATACTGGTGTAAGGGTAGTTGGAAATGATGAGCTTAATATTGAGGTCTTCAGGCGTAACGATCTAGGTGGTCCTACTGCAGCTGTTAAAAAAACTGATTTGAATAAATTTGCCCACTTGTTTGAGCTTAATAGACGTTACCGCCTTTTGAATGATGAAGCAGAATTTGGGTTCTATGCTGAAAATCTATTTATGCACTATACAAATCATGCACAGTTGAGAGATCTTTGTGATCGTATCGTAGGTGATATTGATTTATGGGATAGTGATGTACGAGATATTACATATGAGGGGGTTACATGTAGATTTTATCGACGACAAGTTGCGACTGGTCAGGCGGTTGCTGCAATTAAGAAGTCTGACTTAACCAAATTGGAAGAATTATACCAGCTTAACAAGCTTTATCCATTGATTGATGATAAAGAAACTCCTGTTAATCGTAACCAGTTAAAAATGAGATATCGAGA
>JAPPOW010000123.1 GCA_028817775.1 Candidatus Melainabacteria bacterium
CGGCAAGCTCATCTTCAAGCATGGCAGCGTCATCAAGTTCACGGTGAACACCAATATTGAGTGCATCAGAACTTTGGTGCATTAAGATGTCACTCTTCATTCTTAGTAAAACTGATGCGTAGAAAATCGCCTTGCCTGCTTCCCGTAAAGTCTCACCAGGGTTGTCCTCGATTGCTTTGAGATAGAGAGTGGTAACTTGTTCAAGATCCAGGTCCCAAGGATTAACTTCCCCTTGCTTAGCTAGATCAACCAAGACTTCAAGATTGGGTTCATCTTTAAGGTTTTGTTTGATGATATCTAATTCGCTTTGCTCGTCATAGCTGGTGTCACGAGCAAGTGTTGCTAGTGACCCTTCAGGGATTTCAGCAGCTAATGCAGAGCTGGCTTGGTTTAGCTCTTCTACTTTGTGTTGATAAAAATCTTTGTTGTGATCTTCGTTCATCTTATGTCCCCTGTAGCGCTAAGGCTTCTTCTTCCTGAACATCTTCTGCTTTGATGTTCTGAACCCCAATAACTTTACTAAAGCCTCTCTTGCCGACCGATACACCCACTGCTCTATCTGACTGCTCAAGCATCGGACGGCGGTGAGTTACCACAATAAACTGTGTGCTCTCAGAATTACGTCTGATCTTATGAGCAAGGCGGTCAACATTAACCCCGTCAAGCGCTGAGTCAACCTCGTCAAAGGCGTAGAACGGTGCTGGGTTACATTGCTGCAGAGCAAAAAGGAAACTAAGTGCAGTAAGTGATTTCTCACCACCACTCATGGCTTCAAGCCTTTGCATCTTCTTGCCGCGCGGTTGAGCTTTGATGACTAGTCCGCCACCAAAGATCTCATCAGGATCCTCAAGAATCAATTCACCTTGACCAAACGATAGGTCTGCAAAAATCTCTCTAAAGTAGGTGTCGATCTTATTGAAGTTAGCAAGGAAGCAATCTTTTTTCTCGTTTTTGTAGCTATCAATTTTATCGACTAACATTTGATGCTCCTCATGTAAGGTAGCTTTTTTCTCTTCGATTTCTTGCTTGCGCTCTGCAACCTCGTCATACTCATGGATTGCGTGCATATTAATTGGCTCCATTGAGCGCATTGTTTTCTCAATTTTGGTCAATTCTGCTTGTAGCTTGCCAATATCTTCTTCTGGGATCTCAATATCTTCAAGCTCAGGGTGTTCTTTGAGTTCTTCAAGTAGTTGCTCCAAATGTTCGTTGATAGCAATGAGTTTCTTTTTGTTCTCAACGATTTTGACAGCAGTCGACTCGATAGTACTAGTGACTTCACCTTTGCGTTGACCAAGTTCCAGTAGTTTGGCTGAAACTTCATCACGTTTGGCTTGGTGTGAATGCAGAGTAGCTCTTAGTTCTTCAAGTTCTTTATCAAGCTTGACAAGTTTCTCATTGAGAGTCTCAATTTTTTCTGTATGTTGTGGTTTTTGTTCTTCGAGCTTGGTGACCTCTTCTTTGGAAGTCTCGATTTTAGTTGTAAGTTTATCGATATTTTGTGAGCCAAAGTTTTTCTCAACTTCTAGTGATTTGGATTCGTTGATCACATTGTTGAGCATTGTTTGGTAACGCTTGATCTCAACTTCAATATCACGAGACTCTTGAATGATAGATTCAAGTTTGGAGTCTTCCATCTCAGCAGCAAGCCCTTGCAGCCCTGCTTCTTCTTTCTCGATGTTCTGGTCAATACGCTCGATACGTTGATTGACTTTCTCCTTTTCGCCAGAGATATCTTCTACTTTCTGAGCACAATTGCCAATCTCATCTTTGGCTTTCTGATAAGCAGCCTTGAGATTCTCGATTTGAGCTTCTGAAATCCCGCTCTTGGCTTGCTTTTCGCTTAGTTCTTCTTTGAGCCCATCAATCTTGTTACGAGCTTCTTCTAATTGGTTCTCAAGATCTTCGTATTCAGTTTGTAGTTGCTGGATGAACTTAGTGAGTTCTTGCTGCTGTTCTTCAAGTCTAACTTTCTCGCGAGCGGTATCAGCACCAAAGTGAACTTTAGATTTGATTGCTGCACCACCAGTCATGGCGCCAGAGCGCTCAACCATATCACCTTGCATGGTCACCATACGGTAGCGACCAATAAGTTTACGAGCTACTTCAAGATTCTTAACAACTAAAGTATCAGCAAAGGCATAAGCAAATGCATCACGATACTCTTCATCAAATTGAACTAAATTGATTGCCCAATCAATTACTCCAGCTTCCTTCGGCAATGGATACTCGCGAGCTTCTCTCAGTTTGTTGAGTGGCAAGAAAGTCGCCCTGCCAGCCTTCTTGGCTTTGAGGAATTCAATACATTCTTGACCGACATAATCATCATCTACAACTACGGCGCGTAACCTAGCACCAGCTGCAGTCTCAACAGCTGTTTGATATTCACCGTCAACTCTGCCGAGTTGAGCCAATGTGCCATGGACACCATCGATATCAAGCACCATCTCAACAGCTCTACCAAAGCCAGCAGCATTAGCAGCTTGTTCTTGTCCTTCAAGATTGGCTAATTCAGAACTAACTTTGCGTAATTTGCCCTCTTGTGTTTGAATCTCTGACTTGGTTTCACGGCTCTCTTCTTTAAGAGTCTGGATGCTGCGGCTATGGAAGGCGATTTCTTCTTTGAGTTCAACGCCACCAGCTGTATCAAAACCTAATTGAAGTTTATTGATCTGCTCGGACGCATCTTCGGCTTCTTCCCTGTGTTTAGCCATTTCCTCATTGAGCAGATTAAGTTTCTCGTCGAGACGAGCAAGTGCTTGATCCTCTTCTGATTTTTTGGCTTTGAGTTCACTTACCTTGTCTTGCATCTCGATGACACTTTGAGTACTCAAGTTTGAATTTTTACTCTTGGATAAAATTTCTTGCTGCAAGGCTTCATAGCGAGTTTCTTCTTCAGCGATACTGGCCTTGATATTGCTAATCTCATCGGCAAACTCTTGCGCTTTGAAATCAATTGTTTTGAGTGAGCGTTTGAGTTCTTTAATCTCTTTAGTGATTGCTTCTTGCTCTGCAAGTTCATCAGCAATTTGTTTCTCGATATATTCAAGTGCGCTTTCTTCTTTGGTTACTTGTCCGCGTAATTCTTCACGTTCTAAATTAAGTTCATCCTGACGTTTACCACCAAGCTCTTCAATTTCTTTAGAAAGACGGTTAAGTTCGCTTTGAGCTTGAGCCATCTGCTCATTAATCTCAGTTTGCTCAATTTGTAATTGGGTTTTGCTTTCTTTGAGCTCTTCTAACTCTGTCTCTGTGCGCTCTTTATCGTTGCGTACTTGCCTGATTCTGACTGCTAAGAACTGACGTTCTAGTTCAATACGACGCTCTTTGAGTTCTTGATACTTAAGTGCTTGCTCGCGTTGTTCAGCCAGAGTTTCAAGTCTTTCGTTTAGTTCTTTAAGAATTGTTTCTTGAGATTCAATTCTTTCAACTACTACTTCAAGTTCACGGCTAGCTAATTCAATCTTGCGATCAAATTCACCAATGCCAGCAATCTCATCGATAATTTTTCTTCTATCAACAGAGTTCATACTGATGATTGAAGCAACATCACCCTGCATCACTACGTTGTAGCCTTTAGGGCTGATATTGTACTTACCTAAACGTTCATGGATTTCACGCAAAGTAGCAGGATTTTCGTTGAGGAAATACTTAGAATCGTAACCATCTTTCTTGACTCTAATTTTTCTACGCACGGTGATTTCTTCACCGTTTTCTTCATTTAAGAATGTAACCTTGACTGCACACTCATTGCGTCCGCTGATGTTGTTAATCAAGTCGGTTAATTTTTCGGCACGCATATTGCGCGTAGTGGTAAGACCAAGCGCAAACATTAAGGAGTCAACGATATTGGATTTACCAGAACCGTTGGGACCAGAAATGGCAGTGAAACCATCAAGCATAGGTACTGCTGTGATCTCGCCAAAACTTTTGAAATTATCAAGCTCTATTTCTTTGATGCGCATCGAGTATGTCTTAGGATTTTAACTTCGTTATATATAGACGTCCAGCAAAGTTAAATGCTCCTTCTATATAGCTTAATATATTTCCAAGGACAAGACTATTATTTTTAGCTAAATGGTATGTACATTATTCTGTTGATAAGATCTAGTCTCGCTCTTGTTACCATTAAATTTACTTCATTCCAAAACAAATTGTCCTATTCGCCGTCACACTAGATATAGAGTCTGAGATGATGCAGTACACTATATCTTGGGTCTTGTAACAAGATCTTATTTCACTTATAGTAGTTTGAACATACACAAAGGAGAGCAATGGTACAACAACAAGCATTAGAGTTAGAGCGCAATGAGGCTGAGGCCGCAACCGAGGATAAGTTCAACAGTATAGTTGAGGCCCTCTCGGCTAATGAAATTGGTCATGCTCGTGATCTTTTGTTGGAACAAATTAAGCTTAAAGTCGGTCAGGGTGCAAGCTGGGATAGCCCGCAATATCGCGGCGATAAAGGAATTCAAAAATCAATCAAGCTTGATTACACTCGCGATTCTAAATTAACTTTCTTTGGCCTGGAAACAATGCGTGATCGCTACTTCTTGAAGGATGCCAAGGGTGAGATTTGTGAAGACCCGCAAATGTTTTTTGCACGTGTAGCTACTGGCGTGGCGCGTGGTGATAGAGAACTGGCGCAAGATCTTTATGACTTGATGTCAAAGAATTGGTTTATGCCAGCCACTCCAGTTCTAGTTAACTCAGCTACTAATAGAGGTGCGCCGATCAGTTGCTTCTTAAATACTGTTGGGGACTCAATTTCAGACATCTTCAAAACCTATGAAGAGAATGCTTTTCTTGCTAAAGGTGGTGGTGGTATCGGTACTGATTGGTCAAGTGTCCGTGGTCACAACTCTAAACTTTCTACTGGTGGCACTTCATCAGGTACGGTTCCGTTTTTGAAAGTTATGGATAGCGCGACGCTGGCTGTTTCACAGGGTAATACTCGCCGCGGTGCTGCTGCAGTGTACATGCGCGTAGATCACCCTGATATTGAGGAGTTTGTGGATATCCGTCGCCCAACTGGTGGTGATGAGAACCGTCGTTGTCTCAATCTTCATCATGGGGTGATTGTCTCTGATGAATTTATGCGCGCAGTCCGTGCCAAAACTAAATTTGATTTACGTTGTCCGCATACTGGTGAAGTGGATCGTAGTGTCGATGCTTTTGATCTGTGGAAACGAATCTTGAAAAATAGAGTTGAGACTGGTGAGCCATATATCATGTTTAGTGATACAGTCAATCGCACTGTGCCAGAGCATCACAAAGAGAAGGGCTTGTTTGTAACTCAGTCTAATTTGTGTTCTGAGATCACCTTGCCGACTAATCGTGATCGCACTGCTGTTTGTTGCCTTGGTTCACTTAATCTTGAGAAGTGGGATGAGTGGCAGGATGAAACCGAGTCTGTGGTTTCCACTGCAGTCAAGGCTTTGGATAATGTGCTTGATAATTTTGTTGCTAAGGTTGATTCGCGTGATTATAAGCGGGCGATCAAGTCAGCTGTCAGTGAACGCTCGATTGGTTTGGGCGTCATGGGTTACCACGGTATGTTGATGAAGCATGGCATTGCTTTTGAGAGTGTGGCTGCTCGTGGAATGAACAAAATAGTTTTTCAGAAAATCCACAAGGCTGCAAAAGAAGCCAGCAGGCAATTAGCTGTGGAGCGCGGTCCTTGCCCAGACGGCGGTGACCAGCGTAATAGCTATATCTTGTCGATTGCACCAACTGCCAATATCTCAATCATTTGTGGTGGCGCAACTCCTTGTATTGAGCCGATTGCTGGTAATGCTTACTTGCAAAAAACTTTAAGCGGTAGTTTCTTGGTGAAAAATCCTTACTTGGAAGAAGTGCTTAAGAAGCATGGTAAGGATGATAATGAAACTTGGCGTAAGCTTATTGAGTACAAAGGTAGCGTGCAGCCACTAGAGTTCTTGACTGAAGAAGAGAAAAAAATCTTCAAGACTGCTTATGAGCTCAATATGATGGAAGTAGTGACTCAAGCTGCTGATAGACAGAAGTTCATTTGCCAGGCACAATCTTTGAATTTATTCTTGCGCTCACCAATTAGTGGTAAGTTCTTGAACGAATTGCACCTCAAGGCGCATGAGCTTGGGGTCAAGACTTTGTACTATCTTCGCTCTGAGTCAGTGATTGAGGCTGATTCGATTGATAGTACTTCAGTGCGCAGGCAAGTGGGTAACACCACGACGGGTGGCGGTAACTACGAGGAGTGCTCTGTTTGTCAATAGCAGTCATTGCGAGCAACGAAGTGACGTGGCAATCTAGTGGACCAGCTATCGATGCATTGGATTGCTTCGCGATGCTCGCAATGACCGGGAGATCTGATGGATAAAGAAGATCTACGCCGAGCAATGCAAGAAGCCCAGGATATGCAGCTGGATTTAGTTCAAGCACAAAGTGATCTGGCGCATACAGAAGTGCTTGGGCAATCGCATAATGCTAAGGTCAAAGTTAGTATGACAGCAGAGGGCAATTTTCAATCAGTCAAGGTTGATCCAACTTTGCTGGCTGAAGGCTTGGCTGCAGTCGAGACTAATATGCTTGAAGCGCTCAAGGATGCTAGCAAGAAAGCAACGGAGCTGACTAAAGCTAAGCTTGCTGAAATCTCCAAAACGATAGACCTCTAAATGCGTTACGCCAAACCACTTGAAGATTTGATTGAGGAGTTTCGTAAATTCCCTAGCATCGGTCCTAAGTCTGCTCAGCGAATGGCTTTTGCGCTACTGAAAAAATCGCCGGATCAAGTTTCCAAATTCACTCGAGTGGTAGAGGACGCTAAATCTCAAATCGCCTATTGTTCTCAGTGCTTCAATTTAAGTTCTGATCAGCTTTGTAATATTTGTAATGATGCTCGCCGTGAGTCAAGCCAAATCTGTGTTATTGAAACAGTCAAAGATTTGATGGCGCTTGAACGCACTCATGAGTATCGTGGTCTCTATCATGTTTTGGGTGGAGTGATTTCACCACTTGATGGAATTAGCGCTGATGATTTGAATATTCAAGCTTTGATTTCACGGGTGCAAGCCTTGCCTGATTGGACTGAGATTGAAATAATTTTGGCAATTGGTTTAAGCACAGAGGGTGAAGCTACCATGCTCTATATCAAACGCCTCCTTGAAAACGTCATTGCAAGGAACAAAAGTGGCGAAGCAATCCGGATTAGAGTGACTCGTCTGGCTCATGGCTTGCCGGTGGGAGCTGATCTTGATTACGCTGATGAGATGACTTTGACCAAGGCGCTTGAAGCTCGGGTGCTTGCTTAATGGCTTGTCCTTGTGGTTCTAAACTTGAATACTCAGATTGTTGTCAGCCACTGCATGAAGGTAAAGATTACGCCAAAACTGCAGAGCAATTAATGCGCTCACGCTACTCGGCTTTTGCTAAGAAACAAGAACAATATATTCTTGATACCTGGTATCCCAGTATGAGAAATGATGAGCTCAATCTCAAAAAAGATCCTACTTGGTGGACTGGGCTTGAGATTGTCGATACAGCTGGTGGGCTTGAAGCTGATAGCAAGGGTGAAGTAGAGTTTATTGCTAGCTATACGGTGAGAAAGAAAGAATTCAAACTGCATGAACGCAGTAGTTTTGTTCAAGAAGATGGTCATTGGTTCTACGTTGATGGACAATTGTCACCCTGAGGAGTCGAAGACGACGTCAGGATCTGGTTGTGGAGCCGGTGAGATCCTGACGTCATGCCTTCGGCATTCCTCAGGATGACAAGGGGTCATCTATGATAAAATTTTCACTTATGAGTCTAAGCAAAGAAGAAGTAATCAAAATAGCTAAGCTAGCGCGTTTGACTCTCACTGACGAAGAAGTTGAGAAGTATGGTACTGACCTTAACGCCATTCTTGGTTACGTTGAGCAGTTGCAAGAACTTGATACCAAAGATGTGGAGCCGATGATAGGTGCTATCAAGCACAATAAAGATTTGCGTCAGGATCAGGCTGTCGATTCAGGTTTGCAGGCTAAGATGCTTGAAAATGCTCCTGATAAAGATGGGACTGCTATCAAAGTCCCGCAAATGAGCTAGAATTTACCCCAAAAGTCCCATCTGCTGTGTTATGCAAGTCCTTATGGGCTACAGCCCACTTCGGACACGCCCTTTGGGCTTTGCATGCCTTGCATCTGGGAGCTTTTGAGGCAAATTCGGACCTTGCTAAGATTGGTTTTACAAGAATTTGTGTTAACATATATGCTTTAAGCGATGTCAACAAAGTATATATTTGTTACCGGTGGAGTTGTTAGTAGTCTTGGCAAGGGCATCGTTGCAGCATCTCTAGGCCACCTCCTCACTCAAAGAGGCTACAAAGTTTCAATCCAAAAATTAGATCCTTACCTTAATGTTGATCCAGGTACCATGAATCCTTATCAACATGGTGAGGTTTTTGTAACTGAAGATGGAGCTGAGACTGATCTCGATCTTGGTCATTACGAAAGATTTATCAACACTAACCTCAAGAAAGCTAATAGCGTTACTTCAGGGCAGATCTACTCTGATGTGATTTCCAAAGAACGTCGCGGTGAGTACTTGGGAGCGACAGTGCAGATGGTACCGCATGTAACCAATGAGATCAAAGAAAAAATTAGATACGCCGCTAAAGAAACTGGCGCTGAGATTTTGATTGTTGAAGTTGGTGGGACGGTTGGTGATATTGAGAGTTCGATATTTATAGAAGCAATTAGACAGTTTAAGAATGATATCCCTAAAAATGACACTGCTTATATCCATGTAACTTTGGTGCCGCATCTCAAAGCAGCTGATGAGCTCAAAACCAAGCCTACTCAGCATTCTGTAGAACTTTTAAGATCCAAGGGTATTCAACCGGATGTCTTGGTGCTCAGATCAGACAAGGCTATCCCTAAAGCCTTGCGTGAGAAACTTAGTTTATTTACCGATGTACCTGCAACTAATGTAATTGAAAGCAAAGATTGTAAGAGTATTTACCAAGTGCCACTTGTGATGCAGCGCGAAGGTTTAGCTTCTCGAGTGCTTGATAAGCTTGAGCTTGAGGACAAGAAACCAGATCTAAGTGACTGGACTCAGGTCGTTAGGACTCTAACTGAGCCTGAGAATAAGAAGCTTAAGATTGGCTTGGTTGGCAAGTATGTTAATCTCTCAGACGCTTATATCTCGGTCTCTGAATCGATTCGTCATGCTTGTGCTGCTGAAAACCATGGAGTTGAGATAGTTTCAATTCTTTCGGATGATCTTGATAGCTACGAGCGGGCTGAAGAAATCCTTTGTGATTTGGATGCTGTAGTCGTGCCAGGTGGTTTTGG
>JAPPOW010000089.1 GCA_028817775.1 Candidatus Melainabacteria bacterium
ATTGAAGCAGGTCACTATACTTTGGGAAGCAAAACTTTCAGTGTGGAACAACTTCGCGATTTAGCAAACCCAGCCAAACCCTTAAGGCAAGCATGGCAAGAAGCTAAACAAGCACGCAGAGCTTATAAACAAGCCCATAGAACTTATTGGGATGATACCTTTGAAAGAGAAGCTCGAGACTTTGCAGTTGCCAATCGTTTTAGTCCTACTCGTTTACTTAAAGATCTAGGCAGGTCACTATACATAATATAGCTCTATGCGATAATTGAAGCGAGGTGATTTTGATGACTCTATATTTATTCAAAGCTATTAGTTTGTACTTTCTGATAATTGGTTTATCAGTACTAGTGAATAAGAAGACCTATAAGAAATTGATGAAAGAGCTAAGCGGAGAAGCTGGACTTTTGGTTTTTGTCTTTGGCTTTATTTCCTTGATAATTGGAATTCTAATGGTCTGTGCTCATAATCTCTGGGGCAACTTCCAAGAAATCCTAGTCAGTCTTTATGGTTGGATTGCTCTAATCAAGGGTAGTTTGCTACTTATCAAGCCAGCTGGCTACAAAAAAATTGTCCAAAAGTGCAATAACGATGGTTACTTGAGATTTGTTTCTATCTTCTATACTGCCTTTGGTTTGTATTGCTGTTACTTAGCATTCTTAGCTTAATTCAAGTATAACTTTGCCACACTGACCCGATTCCATCGCTTCAAAAGCTTGCTGGTAATCATCAAAAGCAAAACGGTGAGTAATCACTGGACTTAGATCAAGCCCACTTTTGATCAGCTGTTCCATCTTGTACCAAGTTTCAAACATCTCACGCCCATAAATACCTTTGAGTTGTAAACCCTTGAAAATTACTTCATCCCAATTGATGGCAGTTGCTTCTGGCAAAATTCCAAGCAAGGCAATCTTACCGCCATGATACATATTTTCAAGCATTAAAGCAAAGGCCTGCTGCGAGCCAGACATTTCTAGACCAACATCAAAACCACTATTGATAGAGATTTCTGGCATTACTGACTCTAATTTAGTTTTACTAGGATTGATTGCTCTAGTAGCTCCCATTTGCTTAGCAATTTCAAGTCTATAGTCATTAAGATCAGTAACTACTATATTGCGAGCACCAGAAAATTTAGCAATCGCTACTGCCATATTACCAATGAGCCCAGCTCCAGTAATCAAGACATCCTCACCAATAATTGGGAAGGACAGTGCTGCATGAACTGCATTACCAAAGGGATCAAAGATCGCTGCAACCTCATCGGAAATTGCCGGATGCAATTTAATGACATTGGCTGCTGGCACCGAGACATATTCAGCAAAGGCGCCATCACGTTCGATGCCAATACCAATAGTATCTGTACAAAGATGACGAATACCCCGACGGCAGTTGCGGCACTGCCCGCAAACCACATGGCCTTCAGCAGTGACTCTATCTCCTAGTTCTAGGTTAGTAACAGCTTCGCCCTTGTCAATAATCACTCCCGAGAATTCGTGTCCAGTAATTCTCGGTACTTCAATATGTTTCTGAGACCATTCATCCCACTTATATATATGCAAATCGGTACCACAAATAGCAGCCTTGTTTACTTTGATTAGCACATCATTCAAGCCGGGCTTTGGCTCTGGCACTTCTTCCAGCCAGATACCTTTCTTTGCTTCTTTTTTGACCAGTGCTTTCATTGGTTATACTTATATCATGTCTCAAGCAATTGAAATTTTTCGCCAAGAACTTGAAGCAATTAAAGCTCAGGGCACCTATAAAGAAGAGCGGCTTATCAGCTCTCGTCAGGACCGGGAGATTACAACTACGGCTCCTAGCCAAGGTAAATTCATCAATATGTGTGCCAATAACTATTTGGGACTTGGTGGCTCTCAGCAATTAGTGGGTTGGGCAAAAGAGGGTCTGGATAAATATGGTTTTGGCCTCAATTCAGTAAGATTTATTTGCGGCACTCAGGATATTCACCGCCAGCTCGAGACGAAAGTCGCTAACTTTGTCGGCTGTAAAGAAGCTATTCTTTATTCTTCTTGTTTTGATGCCAATGCTGGTTTGTTTGAAACTTTGCTCAATAAAGAAGATGTGATTATTAGTGACAAACTTAATCACGCCAGTATCATTGATGGTATTCGTCTCTGTAAAGCCGAGCGCAAACTCTATGACAATAATGATATGGCTGGACTTGAACAGCATCTCAAAGATAGTCAGGACAAACGCATCAGGTTAATTGCAACTGATGGAGTTTTTAGTATGGATGGAGTGATTGCCAAACTTGAGACTATTGTTGAGCTGGCAACAAAATACAATGCTCTAGTTATGGTTGATGATTCTCACGCTAGTGGTTTTGTTGGTGAGCGCGGGCGCGGCACCCCAGAAGCAGCTGGAGTCTTTGGCAAGATTGACATTATCACCAGTACCTTTGGCAAGGCTCTAGGAGGGGCTTCTGGTGGATTTACCGCTTCAATTCATCCTGAGATCATTGATCTACTCAGACAAAGATCAAGACCTTATTTATTCTCGAACTCACTAGCACCAGCTATCACTTATACTGAGCTCAAAGTTATTGAAATGCTAGAACAAGATAGTTCAGCAGTTGAAAAGATTCAAGCCAACACCAAATACTTTAGAGAACAGCTTACTGAAGCTGGTATTGATATCATCCCCAGCACTCACCCGATAGTGCCAGTGATGATTTATGATGAAGCCAAAGCAATTGAAATTGCCGCTAAGCTTTATAAAGATGGCATCTATGTCATTGGTTTTTGTTACCCGGTAGTGCCGCTAGGCAAAGCTCGCATTAGAGTACAAGTTTCTGCAGCACATAGCAAGGAGGATTTAGACAAAGCAGTAGCAGCCTTTGTTCGTCATCTCAAATGATTTTAGAAAGCCTCAATTATGCTTGGCATGCAATCTCTTGTCCCAAATATGTTAAGGACTTAAAACTCCTACATGAAATCATAGCTATTGAAGCACGTTACAAACGCTGCAGGCAAGCCTGGCAGCCGCATCTAGAGCAGTGCAAAAAACTGATCATTGAGGAAGCCAAGCAACTCCCGAAGCGCGAGCGTATCATCATATTTGGCGCTGGTTCTCTGCACGATGTACCACTCAAAGAATTAAGTCACTTGTTTGAAGAGCTGCACCTGGTTGATATTTTCTTCCTGCAAGCAGCAATTGACGAAATGAAAACTTATCCCAATCTTGATTTTCATCAATTGGATATCACTGGTGTACTCAGAGCTGCAAGCCAACTAGATAATGACTCAATAATCAAGATTGATACCTTGACCAAAACTAGACCGAGGGATTTCTTACAAGATGAAAATATAGATATGGTGGTAAGTTTGAATTTACTCTCTCAACTACCGGTGCAGATCAAAGATTACTATGAACGTAATGAAATCAGATCAACTGAACTTAATGAGTTCTATCAAAGTTTGATTCTGAATCATCTTGGTTACTTGAGAGCTTTTGCCGCTAGTGGTTCTAAGACCTTGCTAATTAGCGATACCGAAAGATTGATTGCAGGCGAGATAGAATCTAGTTTACTAAATCTTGATGACTCTATTTTTAATGGCTTTGAGCCTATCCAAGACTGGACTTGGTTGATTGCCCCTCAAGGTGAGCTTGACCCTAACTATGATTTATCACTTAGAGTTAAAGCCTTGAGAATTTGAACTTTGACCTTTCTCCTGAGCTTCAACCGCTTTGCCAGCTACATTAATCATCATGCCAGCAGGTCCAACTACAGAACTAAAAACCCTTGGCGCAATTTTCTCTGCAGCTTGGTCCATATAGACTTCATGTTTTGGTCTAACATAGGTGTAAGGTTTGACTACCATCGGCTTAGGTTTAGAGAAATTTTTGGGAGTTGTATCCAAATAAGCCAATGAAGGCTGCAAACAAATAATCAATAAGAACAAAGCTCTAATCATGATGACAATTTAACACAAAGCAAGGCTTGATCAAGCCAAGTTTTGTTTATTTGTCTAAAGAGTTAGGGCTTTGGCAATCACAGTTGCAGTCTCTCTAATACTTGCCTGAGCAGCATCATTAGTTTCTAAATATTTATTGAGCTTGCCCTTTATTTGAGCAGGTGAACGAATTTGCCTATCCTCACCACTTAGTACTAATGATTTTTTGAACCTATCAACATGTATTTCTTTTCTCAGGTAATCAATTAAATGAAAAATCAACTTGAGAACGATAGCTTCTCTGTTTTGAACAATATAGTCCTGCAGACGCGATAGAGTCTCAGATCTAATAGCTGCCTTCTTCCCTCTAGGGCGGTCTTCTTCAGATTCTGTTTTTAAAACGTACTTAGCTAATGTCTCTAAGTTTCCACTGCGCGATTGACCGCTAGCAATTCTGCCTTCCCTAATCAGATTACAAAGAGCATATGCAAGGGTACTAATATAAATACTTTGCCCTAATCGTCTACCTACATTAAAATGTTCATTCGTACATGACTGAACATATTGATAAGCAGTTTCCACTTCCCCAGGTTTTATACCAAGCTCATCTACCAACTCGTTGCCGATTTGTGGATATATCTGTGCCAGCTTAGTTGGTCTATGACCATTAATAGTTGGTGGGTATGCAAGCAAACGATCCAGTAGAAAATTATAAATTTGATCAATCTTTGGCTGCAGATCAGTCTGATGCAAACTCTGAAGATTAGCAGCTTGTTTTACTAGAGAGCTTGCCAAAAATTTACTGGCAGCAGCAGGAGCCTGAATCTGAGTTTTACCATCACAGCGCTCTCCTTTATGAGCCCTGACTTGTCTCTCGGCCCAGCGCTTTAGATTTTGCAGACCCTGAGATAAAGTATTGACCAATGATGGCAACTGCCTGACTTGAGATAAAAGCATGATACAATATAATATCATGGCGATAATCGCCTAATTAGGGGCTATGACTATAAGACTTGATCAATTAATGACTAATGCTCGCGCTAATCTAACAGAGCGCGCAAGAAGATTAGACGATAAAATTGCCAGACTCCAGGAAGACTTGGAGCGAGTCGAAGAGCAAAGTTTAGAGTTTAATCCCTACTCAAAACTAGAGCAAGCTTCAAGGAGGCTTGCCAGTAAATTAGCAAGAGCTGATATCGCTGCACCACGATCTATCGAAAGCAAAGTTTTTGGCAAACTAATCCCTGTTGATGAGCTTGTAAGAATACTCAAAACAGCAGAGCCAAATAGTAGAGAACTAAATCTCACCATAAACTACCTTGGTAATTTAGTTCAAAGCCTGACTCTTATGGCATACGATCTCAGCACTTGTGATGAGCAAGCTATAGAACTAGAGCCTGGATATAAGTTAGAACTCAAAAAACATCCTGATTTCCTTTATGGACCTAATATCTATTTTGAAACTCCAGCTGGCAAAATTGAAATCCTCCACTCAAACGCTGAAGTCTGGACTAGAGCACCTGCAAGTATCAACCTAGTACTTGGACCACAGGAGATACTTAGCCTTGATATAGACGAAGCGAAACACATGGGCTATCCAAATGCAGCATTTGGAATTGCTTTGGATTACGAGAAAATAAGTGAGAATGAACTCGAGTCTCCAATCCATACTGGGGCAGATTATGCCACTGACTACCCTTTTGATTTAGATCAATTTAGACTTCCAGAAGAAATGGTACCTGATTGGTAAGCTACTGAAATCAGATTCGCATTGCTTACGGCGGCCATACGTGATAAGATAACATGCCAGGAGGTTCAATATCCATGGAAGGGCCCAATAGATTAATAAACAGAGATGCTAGTTTAGTAAGAGCAGGCCTAAGTGCTCTTGATGCAGCTGAACAAACGGGGACTATAGTTCAAAGTTCATCAGCCGAAGAATTACGACAAAGCCAAGCTTACAGAATTTGCTTTCCCACTTTACTCGGTCTGCTAAAAACTTTGGGAATTGAATCAGCCGAAAAATTACAAGAACTAAGCTTTGCCAGAATTGCAAGAGCAGATGAAGGCTTTGCAAAACTCCTTAGAGAATGGCTCAAACTAGATATCCCTGAACTTACTGGTATTAACGTCAAGATGCTTAATCAAGCATTGGTGACAGGCTCAACGCAAGCCATGGAAGAAAGCTTGGCAGAAACTCTAGGCCGATATAGAGACGGTAAACTTGAATTACAAAAAATTGGTATGCCTGATGCTGGCATTCTTGATATGAGAAATGTCGAAGAGTATGCTCTAGGCACAATTCAAGCAATTAAAGATACAATCGGTGTAATTGCAATGCAGGATATTGGGAAACGCTTAGCTAAGCAAGCTGCTTAAATCACTCTTAGTATAAAGACTAGAGTTTTGCCAAATGCTTCAAGCAAGAAGCCCAATATCCTTTATCATCCTCTGCAGCTTCCGCAAAACGAGTTTCGAGCATTTCTTTGAAACTTGGATAGTGAGGAGCTTTCAATTTGCTTCTAGTAGGTTTTTCTATCCAATCAAACAAACCAGCATCTAGTAACCTATTGGTATTAAGCTCAGGGTTACCATAAATTTTCTCACCACATATCCGTGGAGTTATTGGTAAACCAGGAACTTCTTTAAGCTCTTGTAAAAATTCAGCAGGACTTCTATTCTCTACGCTAAGAAGTTTTTGATCCAAACCGCGTGATCTTAAATATTCTTGAGCCTGAGGACGATAACCAGAAGCCATCATACTATCGAAGACATAGCTGGCTTCTTCTCTATAACCACTTTCAATAAACAAAACCATCAAGGCAAGTGCATGATCATTGGAAGACCGAGCAAATTCTCTTAGTGCTGTGAAACCAATCTCATTATTTTCTTGGAATAAAACTCTAAAGTTATCATCATTTAAATTCAATGGATCATCTCTAAGTTGATTCATTGCTGCAACTAGTTCTGGATTAATTGTCTTAAGTCTCTCTTCTCTTAGAGTCTCAAGCCTTCTATCACGGGCAGCATCACGCATCTGATCTATAGTGGGAAGACCTTGTCTTTCTCTCTCAGTATTTACATCATAGTAACGTAAGTCAAAACCACCAGAATGCCTTGGTTGCCTGCTCTTTTTTGCTAGCTCAATTAAAATTGAGAGTGCTTGCTTCCTGCCAAAACTATCTATAGCTCTAGGGTCAGTGCCCTCATAAAGACCAGATCGCAAAACCAATGGAGTCCACTTTTGTACAAATTCTCTATTCTCATCGGTGACACCATCATACTTTGCAAGACTGGCATTGAGCATTTTTTGCATTGCAATATTAACTCCGCAGAACCAGTGTTGTGGATCTCCACCTTTTTTATAATCATGACTTTCAGTAACATATTTTTCCAAAAGAGAAATCAATTTGCCTGATTGGGCTAGTGCTTCTGATATCGCTGACCAATTACGTGAACTCATTAATTGATTGATATAACTACCTTGAATAGTGTGATAGGCAAGGTAAAGTATTTCATTACGGTTAGGACCTTGAAGTCCGATGTCCATTTTACAAAGTTGATCAATTAATCCAACAGCCATAGACCCCATTCGACTTGGTCCCATGCGCTTCTCTGTTTCTGCAAGCACAGTATAGAGTCTTCCTTGCCTAGCAAGTTCACGAAACTCTCTTGCACTTATATATCTATTGCCAAAAGGTTCATCTGAAATTTCAGGCAAACAAGGACTTAAATCTGTTTCGTTTAATCGTTCTAGAGTTCTTCTATCAGCTTCAAGCCTTGCTTGATGCTCATCATTACGTTGCTCAACTCCATCTGGATAGGCGCCAGCCTGCATAACTGCTGCAGCAGCCCTTAATCCATTTTCTGATCTGGTAGATATTGCAGACACCGCTTTACATAATAGCACCACTGGGCTATTATCTGCAAGCCCTAGTGATTAAGGTTTGGGGCAAAAAAGCCCTATTTTACTTGATTATTGACATCACCAGCTGGTCATAAAGCCTATCCCCAAACCACTTTCTGATAAAGACTAATTGCTTAGCATACTTCCCAGCAAGATACCTAGTTTTGGGCTGCTTTGATCTAAGAGCTTTGAGAATCAAATCTGTAATGAGCTTAGGTTCAGAACCACCACCACCCTTGCCGTATTCTTTTTTGAAAGCTTTGACAAAAGTATCGAGCAAGCCAGCGTATGCTCCTTGTCCAGAATTTTTATACAAGGACTCTGCCACCACCTCGGCAAACTCAGTTTTGATTGCACCAGGTTCAATAATGACCACATTAATACCAAAATCCTTCAATTCTAAGCGCAGACAATCAGACCAGCCTTCAAGCGCGTGCTTAGTTGCATGGTACCAAGCACCAAATGGGGCATAAACCTTACCACCCATTGACGAAATATTAATGATAGTTCCTGATCCTTGCTCTCTCATCGCTGGTAGCAGGGCTTGAGTAAGTCTAGCTAAACCAAAGAGATTAACTTCAAATTGGTAACGAGCATCATTGATATCAACATCTTCGACAGCTCCATACAAACCAAAGCCAGCATTGTTAATCAAAACATCAACGGCACCATGATCTTTATTAATTTGCTGAACTAAAGTTTGGATATCTTCTTCCTTAGTGATATCCATCTTGACAGTGATTGCACCAAGCTCTGCTAAGTCTTGCATCTGCTCAAGCCTGCGAGCTGCAGCATAGACTATCATGCCTTCATCCAAAAGGGCTCTTGCAAAGTCTTTGCCCATCCCGGCTGATGCCCCTGTAACTAGTGCTATTTTTTTAGTCATAAGTTCTCCTCACTCACTATACACTGTTATAGTATTAGCTTGTGGACTTTCCAGAGCCCTATCAGCCAGCGGTTTTAATTCTTTCTAGAGACAAGCATAAAGCTGAATTGATAAGGACTGAAGCTAATAAAGTGGGGATAAATCAGTGCGAAGTCTTTAACCCCAAATCACAGTCGCCTGAAGTCTGCATGTCCAGGCTACCATTTTTCCATGATCTAAATGCTGAGAAATCAGCTTTGCTAGTCTTTATAGACAAAGCCATAGCTTTGCAAGAAGCCGATGCCAGCACTCGACTATCAGCTTTGTATCAAAGTTTTAAAAAATTACTCAAGCAAAATAGCTCACAACTAATCATGGTTCTGCTTGGAGATGGAGTTAAAGTCCGTCACCAAGAATACATCAAAGCTCAAGTCAAAACCGAGAATTATAATGAAGGTCCCAAAGCTTCCCGGCTGCCAGTACTTGGTTTAGATGAAGGAGATTCCTCAGATGATAAAGT
>JAPPOW010000177.1 GCA_028817775.1 Candidatus Melainabacteria bacterium
CTCTTCATCTTCAATTCGGCCAAGTTGTTCACTAAGTCTAACAAGCTCATCAAAGCCGTCCAAAGTCTCAAGAATTTTATCTCTGAGATAAGTAAATAAATAACTCAAGCGATCCATATCGAGCTTGGTATCCAATTCGATCAAGCTCTTTCTTAGAGTAGCCAAATTAGAATCAGAATAGGCACTTGCTATTTGGTTAAGGTGAACTGCTTGCACTTGCAACTAAGATATTATCAAAAACTCATGACTTTATGCCAAAATTGGTATCATTTTTGGAGAATGGTAAAGTTAGCGATTATTGGTGCAGGCGCAATGGGACAAGCTATCGCCAAGGGTTTAGTGGAAGCCAAGCTTTACAAAGCTGGTGAAATTAAATTCTTTGACCTACGCCATGATTTACTGGAAGGATTAGAACGCCAATTTGGTTTTGGCTTTGCCGAAAGTTTTGACGAGTTAATCTCTGAACTTAAATCTGAATCAATTTTAGTCTTTGCAGTCAAACCACAAAATATTGATCAAGTACTTAGTGACATCAAAGCTTTGGACTCATCAGTACTAATAATTTCAATTCTGGCTGGTACCAAGATCGCCAAATTTGTGGAACGCTTCCCTGAAAATCCAATCATTAGAGTAATGCCCAACACCCCAGCCCAAATTGGCTGTGGCGCTTCAGCACTGGCTCCTAACTCTATCTGCAAATCTAAAGATCTTGAGCGAGCCCAAGAAATTTTCTCAGCACTTGGACTTGCAACTATAGTTGAAGAAGAAGATTTGGATTTAGTCACCGCTCTTTCTGGTTCAGGACCAGCCTATGTTTTCTATCTGGTTGAAGCGATGGCAGAAGCAGCTAGCAAATTAGGTCTTGAAAGAAGCAAAGCTGAAGCACTAGCTTTGCAAACAGTCTTTGGTGCCGGCACTCTTGCTGCTCAATCTGAGCGCAGCCCCAGTGAACTGCGTGCTCAAGTTACTAGCCCCAATGGCACCACGGCAGCAGCAATAGAGAGCCTCGAAAAAAACGGTTTCAAAGAAACTCTGTTTAGGGCTGTATCAGCTGCTAAACAAAGATCCCAAGAATTAAGTTAAAACCCCTATATAGATTTTAAACAATTAGTTAATACTGAAATTGTTATTATTATCTTATAGCGCTATGTCACAAACATGGTTAGACCAACTCAGGCACAAAGGACAAGACCTCAACTACCCAAGGTCTAAGCTAACTGGTTCTACTTGGCCTTTAAAGCCAGATCGAGATAGCAAGAAAGAATTATTCTTTAGAACGAAGGAAAATCCCAGAACACAAGCTCCTGAAGCAAGAACCAGCTCAAGATACAAGGCCAGCGCTAGGGAAGATAGTTTTGCCAATCTAGATCACATACGCCCACTTGGCTCTAAGCTCACTAGCTTGAGAAAAATTAGACAAGCTTTCAATAGAGCAAAAGAAGGACAAGGAGTTAATGAGAGAAGCGAAATTTCTCACTATGTCAATGGACCAGCTGGATATAGGCCAAGCGATTTAGCTCTAATAAGAGCATTGGACCATTTCAAAGAGCAACAAAACAAAGAAGCAGAGCAGCAATCAAATATAGTCATCCTAGCCAAGCGTGATATCAGCGGTTCTAATCTTGCAAGAAGACTATTGGACCTTGCAGAAACTGACAGAACTGATCTGGCTGAGCATATAGAAGTACTCAACACAGCAAAACCAAGAAAAACAAAAGGTCTAAAGATTGACGAGCTCAACCCACGAATAATTATTATCAATGAAGAAAGTCTTACCCAAAGCTGTGCTGGTCTTAAAAAAACTGACGAGGTTAAAGCCAAACTCTCAGGTTTAGCTGACTATATTGGTCTTGATCAACTCAAATATCTCTATCTTACAAGTGCTCACAACTCAGGCTCTGACACTAGAAACCAAGTTTTTAATTTCTTTAGAGACAATATGGATCACCGAATTGAAACAGGTCCAGTAGAACTAATTGGTACCAGCCATTGCATCGTTGAATATGGTAAAGGTGATGATGCCATTGACATGCGTAAATCTTTTGAGCGTCCTCACTACCTTGGATCTCCTGGAGAATTAAGTGGTGAAGGAATGCCAGCTGAACCTAAGGTAGAAAAAATCAAAACACAGATAGGTGATCAACATGAAGCAGAGGGAAGGAAAAAATATACCATAACCAAAGATTATGCACACAACGAGCATTTCATCAAACAAGGAGCTGTAAAAGATGGGACTACAACAAATGAAATCTCAATCATAGATCGAATTGTACAATGCGTCAGAGAAGGAGATCAAAGAATAATAATCCGTGCCCATGACAAACGTTCTATGAAACTTATCAGTGAAACTCTTTCAGGACTAGATCGCCCGATTGCAACAGCAATTACTGACCACCAAGACAACAAATTTATCAATAGGCAAGGTAAAGAAGTTGATGTCAAAGACAGAACTCAATTACTGGATAGTTTTGGTAAAGACTATAACGTTCTCATACACTGTAAATCATTAGATGGTGAAGAAATCCCAGCTGACTCAGTCATTGTCTTTGCTCTGCCTAGTAGCGACTGTGATCTTGAAGCAATGATTAGTCCAGCCAATACTCCATATCTAGAAGAAGAATTTGACCAAGACTTTACAACATACCCAAGAAGAGTTTGGTTCCTAGAGAAGGGTGAAACCGAAGTCAAAAGAGGTAGATCCGTATACTCAATGTTTCAAGCTATTGAAAAAAGACACCAAGACGAAGCGGAAGCACAAGCCAAAATAGTGAGGTCTGGCAATGGTAACGGCAATAGCAATGGGCATTCAACAAAAGAAAACCCGGCAGACCCTAGCATTGTACCTGGAATCTACTATGAATACGTACAAGAATTTAGAGGTAATCCGCTCTGGCTTAAGTACTTGAATGAAGAAGTACTTGTTGGTGATGCAAGTCTAGACGAAAAAATTCAAGCTGCAGCTGATCAAGCTTTTGAAATGATTGATGGTGATAGTGGCTATGAACAATTCCCTAAAACATTAGTTGAAGACATAATTAGAGGAGTAATTTGTCATGAAAACAACTGCAGAGATATTCTTGAGTTTGCTGGAATTGATATTGAAGATGCAATGGCAAGATTCCCTCGTATCACTGGACTTGATCCTGTCGACAAAAAAGATAGCGCAGACAAAGGTGCAAGGCTTAGAGTTGCATATATAGCAAATAAATATAAGTTACTTAAACAAGCTGGGACTGAGTGGCTCCAAGTTTTACAAAGATCATACACAAATGAAGAAATTTTGGATTTGGCTGCAAGATTTATTTACCAAAGCAAAGCTAAAATATATCTCTATGATGATGCTTCACTCAAAGAACTGCTTAGCGTAGTCCTTAAAGTTCAAGATCATTTTAATGAAGAGGAGGCAGTTGCTGACGAAATCCTTGATGATTTTACAAACTTCCTCAAATATCAAACTAATGCATTTCCTGTTCTTGCTGCATACGATCATAACCCTGAAAGAATTAGTTTACCAGCGGATATAAATTCTGTAGCCAGAGCCCGCAGCAGTTTAGATTATTTACTAGAAACAAGGGATATTAGCGCCAACCCAGCATGGCTTGAAACTCTCCAAGCTAACACCGATACAGAGAAGCCTCAAGAATTCATCGCTGATTTTCTATTCTCTCATCCCCGCTACAGAACTTGTTACTACCGTCCCGATCAGCTAGAGAATGCAGCCCGAGTACTGTTAGCCAGCAAAGATGAGCTTGATGAAAATGATAAAGACCTCGCACGTGAATTCTTCAGACACATCAATAATGATGATGACAAACTAAGTGCAAGTATCTTTGACAAATTTTTTCCCAAAACAATTAATCTAAATCAAGAAATTGATAGTGAAAGCAAGGCCTGTACTAGCATTCGTCATGCATTAGAAGAAGCAAGAGCAGAAGGTAACAACCCTTGGCTCAAAACTTTAGACCCTGTAATCAGAGCCTACGGCAATGAAACAAATAGGACAGGTACAAGGACTGCTGTTTATGCCAAGTTTCTTTTCAATAGGACAGATAGGCAAAGTATCTTTGCTAGTCGAGAAAGTTTAGCTGCAGCCATCACTACGCTGCAAGGAGTTGCTAGTGATAAAAGCAAACCAGGTGCAGCTGAACAACTACTCTTTACTGACTTTGTTCGTTTCCTTGAAACTGAATATGACCATAAATTTGCCCCACTAAGTGTCAGGTCTCTAGTGGGTAATCTTCTTCAAGTTTGTAGCGAATCTGAAGAAGATACAACTCTCATAATACGCGACTTGCAAAAAACTCTTAATTTACAACTAAACGACAGTCACTGGAATGCAATGCTTGCTGGTCCTCCTACTGAAGACCAAACTAGAAGACCAGATACAGAACTTGCTCTAGAACGAGTAGCTAGCTATATCCATGAACGTCACCGAGACCTAACAAGCAAACCGGCTGATTTAGCGCTAGCAGTCAGCTTTCTCTGCAACGGAGAAATTGCCAAAAAACATACCAAATCAGCAAGGAACTATCAAGCAAACGATGCTAGCTTCAATGATTTCTGTGATTGGTTACTAACACAAAGACCAGAACTGCATGCATTAGGTTTAGCTGAAGCAGCACCATACGATTCTTTTAAAGCAGAGGAGAGGGTCACCGACTCAAGCCAAGCACTTACAGCGGTTGAATATAGTCTTGCACAAGATCCTGGTAAAAAATATAACGAGCATTGGCTCAAAGTTCTAGATAGATTCCCTGAAAATAGAAATACAATCCTAGCAAACTTCCTCTTGCAAAACCAAAATCTGAAAGGAGAATCATGTTTTGCTAGTCTAAACAATTTAACCGGTGCTCTTGATGTCCTACTTGATACCGACAAAATCCAAAGAAAAAATAGAACTCAAGTTGATGAGGCTGATAAAAATCTCTTGCGGAACTTTTATGACTACCTAATAACACAATATCCTGATGCTGTAAGAAGAATTGATATCGTTGATAATTTTGATGATAGATACTTTGAAATCAGTGAGGTCTTGGATAGTCAGGAGGCAGTGAGAGAAGCTGCCCATCTAGCAATAGAAGATGAAAACACTGGAGTCTTTCCTGGTGAAGAGCGAGCTCGTGAATTCTTTGGAGCCTTTTTACTAAACAGTTTCGCTAACAATAGAGAGCGCATAGACTATATTGCTGATTTTCTCCACGAAACAAGAGAGCGACATGATTTTTTCAAGGATGACACAAAATTCATGAGAGCACTATCTATATTTAGAGGTGATCTTCAAAAATCAAATATACAACTAAATCAGCAAGAACAAGAATTACTCAATGAGTTTATAACAAGACTCAAAAAACAAAACCCTAAATTAACCAACTTTAGCTTCTACCTTTATTTCCCTGGCTATGTAGAGCTGACTGAAGCAATTGCTGCTGAGGGTGAAAGCCGTAGAGGCTTAGACACTGCCAAAGCAGTCTATATATTAACCCGTGACATTCAAAGCGAACCTTGCCCAATCACAAAAAAAATTGGAACAATTGGCACATGGTTAGATCATCTCAATATTGCACTTAGAACTGATAAAGACGACGAAAAAGATATCTCAGCCGACACCAGAAGGTCTATTGCTTTATCAGAATACATTCTCAGCAGCTATGCTATTCCTGATGACTTAGAAGGTATTCCAGCTCCCCAAATAAGTCAAGAAGAAAAGAATGAACTACTAAGCAGTGATGTCAAATTAAAAGAGTTTATTGAAGTTATTTATGGCTACAGGAAGGATATGGATGGCAGTACCGAAAAAGCCAAAAGGTATTTTAATGACTTCTACAACTTCATGAAGCTATTCTATAGACCAATCATTGTTTCGATCTTAAATCAATTCTTCCCAAATTTTGTAGAACTTGATCGAGATGAACTGCTTAGCAATATTAAAGATATAGCCGGAGAGTATTTTGACTTGAGAAGAGAAAGAGTAGCTGAAGCCAAAGAAGGAAGTCATGAATCCAGAAATCCAGAATTTAATGCTAGCGACACCTTAATCTTCCCTAAAAAAGATGATGATGACAGTGATGATGAGAGCAATAGAGATTTCTTTAATATAGTTCAAGATGTAGTCTCAAGCAATCTTTGCCTCAGCCCAAGAGCAATTGCCAATACCTTGGACTTTAGTATGAGAAAGGGAGACTTCTATATACCAATGATAGAAGATCTCATGAAGAGAGTATATCCTGATAATCGCAAAGCAAGGATGGCAGATCAAGATGAACTAGTCGCACCACTTAAAGCCAGCCCTATTACAGCAAGAGCTTTTACAACTGAATTAGAAAAACTACTCTATGGTGATGCTTGTTTTGATGGTGTTCACTACACCTACTCATATAGAAGAAATATAGTTGATGAGGGAAACAAGAAAATTAGCCAATTTTCTCACTATGACATAGCATATGAAATTCATAGCGATAAGTTTGTCTGTTACTATCACAATCATCACAAACAAATGCCTTGTTTCAAATATACTTATCCAATTGATAGAAACAAGTGGGAAGGCCCTGAGATAGAGCAGGTTAGTGGCATGCCAAAATACTTTGCCAAAAGCATAGGACCTGACCCTGTACATGCCGCAGCGTTTAAAGCCTAACCAGCTCCAACAGCAGGTACATCCATCTCTGTACCAATAGTCTCCATAACTTGAATATTAAAATCTGGACTCAACTCAGCGTAACTAAGTATATGCACATGAGGGTCAAACTGCTCAATCAATCTAAACAATGGCAATCTAAGTGAAGGACCGCAAATTAAAATTGGCCTGCGTTCTACTTGTTCAAGTATCCGGCGTGATGCGTTTGAAATCATAGTAACTAAGTTTTGAATTTGTTTTGGTTCTAGAATCAAGACCATGTTGTTGTCGACTTTCTGCAATGCTTGCTCGAGGCGAGTTTCCCAACTTGGATGGAAAGCCATTGCCGGCAGTTGCCTATCAGGTGTTGAGAACTCCAAACAAATTTGTCTGCCAAGTGCAACGCGCAGCTTCTCAGAGAGCTGGTCTGGGTCCTTGATTGCAACCGTAAGGTCCTCAAGCCGCTCGAGTATATAATGAATATCTCTAATTGAAACTCGTTCTTTCAAGAGATTGACAAAGACTCTACGCAAATCACCAAGTGAAATTGCACCTGGCACCAAATTATCAATCAATTGACTATCGTATTGTTTGACTTGATCAAGTACTCTGCGTACATCAGCCTTCTCTAATAGATCATCTATATTCTTACGCACTACTTCAGCGATGTGAGCTGTAATTACACGCACTGCAGGTGCTGCAGGTCTGTCCCAATCAATTTGTTCTAAGTATTCTGGATCAACCCAATAGGCTGCTTCTTGCAAGGCTGGTTCCCAGCCTGGCATTGAACCTGGCGGCGGTTCTGAATAAATATTGTCCCAATCCTCGCGCAAAATCAGCATCTTGTCAGCGTAAACTTCGGCTGAAGCAACGGTAGTATCACGAATCACCACTCTATACTCATTTGGTGAAAGTGAAGGTGCGTCCATAATACGCACTGAGGGTAAAATGTAACCTAAGTTGAGAGTTAGTTGGTGACGCAGTGAAGCTATCTCTGGTACTAGAGTTCCGTTACGCGCTGGATCAGCGATATCGAGCAGACCAGAGCCAACCCAAATAGCTAGCTTATCTACTTCAAGCAATGAATACATCATCTCTGGAGTAGCACGCGGCGCGCCGCTCTGATCGACTGTCTCATCGATTTCAACATCAGTATCCAATTCAGTTTCAGTAGCTTTTTTCTTTTGTTGGTTGAGGAAATAAACAAACGCAATCAAACCTATTGCCAGTGTAAGCAGCACACCCTTTGGCATACCTGGTAACATCGCAAATATAAGTAACAATGCAGCACCCACTGCAAAAGCATTAGGACGAGCAAGTAACTGGCTAGCGAGATCTTTACCGAAGGAATCAGCAGTAGAGCCAGCACGAGTCACAATCACACCCGTTGCAATCGATAGAATCAAACCAGGGATGATTGCTGAGATCGCATCACCAATAGTAAGGATGACGTACTTCTGGGCAGCGACCTGGAATGGCAAGCCCTTCTGTGCCATACCAATAGTCAAACCAGCAACTATATTAATGATGGTAATAATGATACCGGCCATGGCATCACCCTTGACGAACTTCGATGCACCATCCATAGAACCAAAGAAGGCGGACTCCCGCTCTACTTCTGAACGTTTGGCTTTGGCTTGTTCACTAGTAATCAAACCAGCATTGAAATCGGCATCGATAGACATTTGTTTACCAGGCATAGCGTCCAAAGCAAAACGCGCCGAGACTTCAGCTACACGCTCAGCACCTTTGGTGATCACCATAAACTGGACCACGGTAATAATGACGAAAATAATTATCCCGACCACGATATTACCACCGGCAACAAAATTACCCATCGCTTGAATCAAATGACCAGCGTCTGCCTTGAGTAAGATTGAACGAGTAGTAGAAATATTGAGAGCTAGCCTAAACATGGTTGCAAGTAGTAGGAAAGTAGGCAGTGCTGCAAAATCGAGTGGTTTGGAAATGTATAAAGAGATACCGATTGCAATAACTGCAAGAGTAATATTGAGGGAAATATAGACGTCCAATAATAATGGCGGCAAAGGGATAATGATAATCAGGATGATCCCGAAAATCAGCGCACCAACGAGTAACTCACTTATTTTTATGCCTGGCATGTGAGGGAAGTCTAGACCGAAGTCATATATATTTCATACCCAGTTGAGCAAGCTTAGGTTAAGAACTCGTATATTTTTGGCTTCCCGGGTACCCCAAATTGGGGTACCCGGGAAGCCAAAAAGCTTTATCTTAATCCTCGCGAGTTGCTGGGAAGATGCTATTATTGTTAGTCATGTGGCCATCAGTAAGATTATACGAACCAAAAGGATTCCCTTGGGGAAAACCTATTGATAGAGACAATGTCACAGCAAACCATCTTGGGAAAGGCCAGGGTGGACAAGGTGACGCTGCTGTAATACAGGCACTTATTGAAAATAATGGCGGTATGTATTCTGTAAAATTAAGACAGACTAGAGACGGTGAGCTTGGTTTCAATGTCCATGATCAAGCATCAAACAAAAATATTAAATTTACAATTGAAGTAGATGCTGCAGACCCACAATTTAATTCTTCCTTCCTTAGAGCCTTTGATGGTGATAAGAAAGTAGCAAGTATTTGGCTAAATCTAATAGGACCACTGCAATGGAAGGCCATACAGTTTATGAGAGAACACCCTGAATTGATAGGTCCTCTTCACCAAAAGCCAGAAGCTGCAGCTTCTGGTCAAAAATGATATCCTTTGAGGATATTATGACAGTGAACAGTGTGAAAAATTCTAGTATTTGGT
Organism: Candidatus Melainabacteria bacterium; assembly: GCA_028817775.1. Classification (GTDB taxonomy): domain Bacteria; phylum Cyanobacteriota; class Vampirovibrionia; order LMEP-6097; family LMEP-6097; genus JABHOV01. The sequence goes on from JAPPOW010000177.1 coordinate 9,405, forward strand.
TTGCTCTTTCAGGCATCTTGGTTGCCGCAAGTTTAGCTTTTATGCTCTTATCTGCGGTTAAATTAGGAGCGCCACTAAGACTTGGACTTGATTTCACCGGTGGCACCAAACTTGAATATAGGTTTGCTGCGACCCAAGCCATCAACTCAGAAAAAGCACTTGTGTTGCTCAAAGCAGTGGGCCTAGAAAATAGCACAGCAACCGTTACCAAGGATGAAAATCCTTTGCTCATTATTCGCACCAAAGCAATCTCAGACGCGCCAGAACTTGATGTACTCAACACCAAGCTTGAGCAGAGCTTTGGCAGCTTCACCATTAGTTCTATTGATACTGTCAGTCCTATCATTGGACCAGAACTCTTTCAAAGCGGCTTGATGGCACTAGCATTCACAGTACTTGCAATCATTATATATATTTCAACTCGTTTCAAACGTGATTACGCTATTGCCGCAATCATGGCACTAGTACATGATGTGGTGATCTTGATGGGGGTCTTTGCCTTCTTAGGTTTATTCAAAGGTGTTGAAGTCAATAGTTTGTTTATCACAGCCATTCTGACTACCTTCGGTTTCTCAGTGCACGATACTATCGTGGTCTTTGACCGTATCCGCGAGAACCAAAAATTACAAACTCAGAAGTTTAGATTCACTGATGTAGCAAATCTAAGTGTTAACCAGGTTTCAACCCGCTCACTCAATACTTCAATTACTACTTTGACTGTACTTGGTTTCCTCTACTTCTTTGGTGGCGCTTCAACTCAACTCTTTGTAGCTGCTTTATTCATTGGTCTGGCTGTAGGTACCTATAGTTCACTGTTTTTAGCTAGTCCAGTATTGGTTGCACTATCAGGGAAAAAGTAAAAACTTCCCCTACCTAAGTTTTAAACTTGTTTAGAAATGCCCAAGAGCAAGGCTTGCCAGAGTCCTGCAAGGACGTCCCGAAGTTGGCTGAAGCCAATGAGGGCTGGCCTAACGCAGCTATTGGGTATTTCCGGACAAGTTTTAAAAAAAAGGACTCCCAAATTGGGAGTCCTCACAAAACTAAAGTATCTATTGGGCTTATCTCTCAGCGCCAACAAGCTCTCTGTTGCCAGCAATAGCTTCTTGAGCTTGGCTCTCAGTACCTTCACCGGCACCTTTAAACTGTCTAGCCCATCTTTCTAACACTTCTGCCTGGCTAAGACTATCTCTGTCAGCCAAACCCTTAATAATGGTAAGTGCCTCTGGACTAAGACGGAAAGAAACCATCTTCTTGGCTTCACCATATAATGGCTTCGGCCCAGTTTTTTTTCTTGTTTTTTGTTCAATCATTCTTGGATCACTCCTCTCGCTTTACGTATTCAATTATGTATTGTGTAATTATAACATAGCGCAGAAAGATTTGCACGACCACCCCGAACTGCACATAGCTTAACTAAACGCTGGGGATAAATTGTATAACATATAAGCAGTAAAGTAAAGTGCTATTACGCAAAATTAAAGTTTATTTTATAAATTATGAGTAAATTATAAACAATAAGCAAAATATTAAGGCCAGGCCTAGCTTATTTGAGATAGCACAGAATCCAATTCTTGCTCTAAATGAGCCAAATCCCCGGAATTATCTAGTACAAAATCGGCTCGGCTGGCTTTTTCCCCCTGAGACATCTGCGATTTGATCCTTTTGAGGCAGTCTACTTTGCTCAAATTTGGATTTCGAGCCAATAATCGCTCAAGCTGCGTGGTCTCATCACAAGTCACAGTAATAATCAAATCATATCTATCCTCAAGGCCGGCCTCAAACAAAAGCGGCAGTACATTTACAATAATCGGTTCATTTTGATTTTTTTTGACCCATTCACGAAAACGGAACTCAACTTTGGGATGCAAAATCGCCTCGAGCCTTGCTCGGCGTGCTCGCTTAGCATCGTCATCACCAAAAACTAGAGCCGCAAGTTCTTGTTTATCAACAGTACCAAACTCTGCTTCTATCTCAGCGATTACATCTGCTTCACTATAAAGCTGCTGCACCACCTCATCGCTATCAAGTACTGGAATATTACGAGCAGCCAAAAGTTCAGCCAAACTTGATTTGCCGCAAGCAATGTTTCCTGTAAGTCCAATGACTTTCACAATAGTTATAATAAACCAATTCCAGTATCACAAAAAAGCTCCGGGCTCTGAGCTGAGGGCTCAGAAAAATTCCACCGAGCCCTCAGCTCTAAACTCTACTATACTAGTCTTGTGCGTAATAGCCGAGGCTATACATTAATGGAGCTCATGGTTGCAATCAGTGTGATTGCAATTGTCTTGGGTTTGATTTATTCCAACTATAACAAGGGACTCAAACTCTTTACCAAATCCTTCCAATATGGGCGGCTACAATCCGATGCCCGGTCTGCCTTGGTCATGATGACCAATAGAATCAAACAAGCCAGCAAAGGACTAATTTATGTCGGGGATGGCTACAACTCCTCTGTGCCACTGCCACGTGATTATGCCTACGGCAAACCTTATATATACTTTGCTGTACCAAGGATTAATCAGCTTAAAGAATCGACTGATCTCAAAGCCAAAGTTGCTGATCGTAGTGAGGATCCCTATGATTACTACCTTTACTATATTGCTTTTGCTAAAGATCATGATGACAATTTGCTACTCGATAGAGCAAAACTCAAATTACTAACAATACCAAATCAAGATGGTATTTATACTAATGACAACGCTGACCGCTGGCCAGTGATGGCACCTGAACTTTTGGGCAAAGCTTATTACGAAGAAGAACCTGGGGTAACCAAAACTGGTATCGGCTCCTTTATTGAATTCTCCAACTTATCAGATGAATTCTCACTCTATCAATCTGAGTTCTCCTTCAATTACTACACTATTAATTACGATCATTTATTCAAGGTCAAAGTCAAACTGGTTGATCCTAAAACTAATTCAAATTTGAGTTTTGAAACAGCAGTGACACCACGCAATTAAAGTCATTGCAAGGAGGAACGACGAAACAATCCAGACATAAGATGAAGAGCAAAATTAACAACTGGATCACTTCCTCGCTCTGCGCGCTCCTCGTGATGACGATCTGCTCATGTAGCAAAATCAATGAGAGTGATACTCTACGCATGAATCTTGGCACCGAGCCACCAAGTTTGGATTGGAATATTCTTAGTGATTACAATTCAATGGAAATCGTTGCCAATATCATGGTTGGGCTAAGTAGATTTTCAGTTAATGAAGAAGGTGAAGCGATCTCAGTGCCTGGCTGCGCCAAGAGCTGGCAGATCAGTAAGGATGGTTTGACTTATAGCTTCCAACTGGACCCAAAAGCCCGCTGGACTGATGGTAAACAAGTCACTGCCCAGCATTTCATTGATTCTTATACCAGGCTATTGGACCCAGCTACTGCAGCGCCCTATGCTGGTTTACTCTCAATGATTGATCTTAAAAATAGCAAAGCAATTAACGATCAAAACTTAATCATTAAACTAAAATACCCTGCACCATATTTTATTCATCTCAGTTCTTCAGTGATTACTTATCCCATCCGGCTTGATTTGATCAAGAAATATGGCAAACAGTGGACTGACCCCGAGAACTTGGTGAGCAACGGACCTTATAAATTAAAACAATGGCAACATGAATACAAAATCCTACTTGAACGTAACGATGATTTTTTTCAAGAGCCTGCCAAAATCCAATACCTCAAATATTTCATGGTGGCAGAGCAAGCCAGCGCCTATACTTTATTCCTCAACAACCAGTTTGATTGGATAGATGGTCGTTCGATTCCTGCAAGTGAACACAAAAACCTAAGCAAGGAAGCCGAACGCCATCTACTCCTGCGCAATAGCTTTGTTGGTTTCAATCATCAACGCCAGCCACTTGATGATGAGCGAGTACGCCAAGCTATGAGTTTTGCAATTGACCGCAAACTCTTTGCCCAAATCAGATCCAAGGGTGATCTTGCCAATTCAACTTGGATCCCGCCAAGTCTAGGCACTTACTTGAATATAGAAGATCTGGCACGCAGTTTCAAAGCAAAATATCAAACTGAATTTCGTCAAGATGGTTACTACCCTCAGCTCGCTCGCAAATTATTAGCTCAAGCTGGTTACCCTGATGGATACAACTTTCCTGAACTTGAATTAGCTGTACCTAGTAGAGAAGATGTCAAATTACAAGCTGAAGCTTTGCAAGCAATGTGGCGCAAAGAACTCAATATCCAGGTCCGTATCACAACTATGGAGTGGAAAGTTTTCCTTGCTCGCCTACGCAGTGATACACCCGATCTCTTTCGCTCCAATTGGGGTGCTGACTATCCTGACCCTGATACGTTTATGAATTTATTTTTGAGCACTAGTCCGTTTAACGATGTCAAATTTCATAATGCAAAATATGATCGACTAGTCAAAGCTGCTGCACGTAGCAACAAAATTAAACAAAGACGCAAACTCTATACTCAAGCTGAAATCTTGCTCACTCAAGACCAGGTTGCAATTGCCCCACTATATATAGATAGGCAAACAATCATTAAAAAACCATGGTTGAAGGGGTTCACCTATAGTCCTATGGATTTAGTATTTCTCGACAAAGTCGAGAAATATGCTTTATGAAGCCTTCGGCTTCTGCACATGGCACTTCGTGCCTGCGTATGGGCTTAACGCCCTGCTTCTACAGCGAAGCATAAGCAGGAGCAGAGCTCCATGTGCAGCTTGCAAGGCAAGCATATGCCACAATCAATAAGACTGGCTATCTGTGGTAACATGTACCCAATAAATGAAGCTTGCTTCCACAATTAAAGACAAAATCAAAAAAGGTATTGACCGTGGCACGGATAAGGTGCTCTCAGCCAAACTTAAGGACGAATTAGGGCTAAATCAACCTAGTCTAGCTACCTTGCAGACTCTTAGTCAGACCAGTGATGTTGATGCTAATCTCAATTCTTTCTTCAAGCCGGTCAGCTCTACTTTCCTTAGTAGCCGTGACTACAAAAGAATCCAAAACTGGGCTGTGACCTTTATTGTAATTGTTTCAGTTGCACTAATGATTTTGTTCTTTTCATTGATTCTACCTAATAAGGATTATTCCAATGCCTTGGCAGGTTCTCAAGTCATAGTCAAGGGTAAAAAAATCAATGCCAACAAAGTTGTTGAAAGCAAAGCTGATGAGGACGTTAAACAACCAAATGAGGAGCTTGGCATTGAGAATATCGTTCTAGCCAACGCACCGACTCAAGAGCTAGCACGCCGCTCACCACTAGTTAATAGTGGTAGTGTCACTTTGATGGAGTATAAAATCCGCTCTGGTGACACACTAGAAAGAGTTGCTTCTAAGTTCTATGGTTCAAGCAGCTACGAAAATGTCCAAAAAATCAAAACTGCTAACAAAATTGCCAATGCTAGATTAATTCAGATTGGTCAGAATTTGATTATTCCTATGTAGGCTAAGTCATTGCGAGGAACGCAGTGGCGAAGCAATCCAATCCACAGACTTAAACAATCCACTAGATTGCTTCCCGCCACGCCTTTGGCTCGCGGTCGCAATGACAGTTCTAGTCTATACTTCTTTCAAACCCTCTGGGACCTGGTCTGGCTCAAGAACTTCAGCTTGCTGAACTTCCGGCAAAATATTATTGATGATATTCAAGTAATCATCCATTTGTCCAAGATACATCAAACTTTGTTCATCATCTAAGTTGAGTAATTGTGCTCTTTCAACAACAACCGCTTCACGCAATGCAGCCAGGCGATCCATTGCAGCAGAATAATCAGGATGATGCTTTGGCATATCTTCTATTGCCTGAATAATTTTAAAAACATGATTTGGATTTTCTCTCAGGTAATGAACCTTGTGCTCAAGCACGTCATTCAAAGCTTTGACTGGTTCTGTTACAAGAGCGGTATCTTCTTCTTTTTTGGTTGATTTGGCTAGGTTAGTTGCAGTGAAGAAGAACAAAGCTGCAGGCACTGCAAACATCATTCCAAGCAGTTTAATATTCAAGAAGAACATGGAGAGAACTGCAGCTGTAGAACAGCCAAAACCACCAAGCAAACAAGCCGCACGTCCGATTTTTTTACCAAAGTTAAAAATACTATCCAAAACTGAAAGTCCACGTAACTCTCGTGTCGTTTGACTCGAATTGACCTCCTGGTTTCTACTCATACGCTCAGCTGCTTGCCTCCTAGTCTGGGCGCTAGCTCCGTTACCATTTACTTGCTCGTAATGCGACGGCTGCGGCCCTTGAGCTTCGTCAGGCTGCGTAGTATTTTGATATGGAGAACTATTCTGGACTGCTTCCATTGGTCGATCCGTAATTACATATTATAACAGGTCAAGACCCTTTGTTTTATATACCCCCCAATGGGTATGCAGGGTATCATGTAAATACTAGGTTTTCTTTATTTTTTAAAAAAGCTTTGCTGATATTATAAATCCTACTTGTTTCGGCAGGTAATAGTGCAGGCTATGCAATTAAACTACGGTTAGCGTCAATAAATAAGGAGGTACGGTTTATGTTTGGCCCACATTTAATCATGGAAGCAAATGGTTGCAGTTACGACAAACTCAATAACGAGAAGCTATTAACCGATCTCCTAGATCAATTACCAGAAAAAATGAATATGACCAAAATCATGGCTCCTTATGTCTTTGAATACAAAGGCGGAGTTGAACCTGATGATTGGGGTCTAAGCGGTATTGTCATCATTGCAGAAAGTCACCTAGCTTTCCATACTTTCCCTGACAAAGGTTTCCTTACTGTCGATATTTTTAGTTGCAAAGATTTTGATGTTGCTCATGCAGTTTCAGAGATTGTCAAAGTTTTTGAACCAGAGACCTGGGATCAACAACTCATTCAGCGTGGTAGAGAATTCCCTAAATCAATGACTAGAGCTAAACTAGTGCTTGATAACGAGCGCACACAATTTAGTCAACTTGCTTACGCAAGCTGACTGGCAGTGTAAAGCCTACGGCTTCTGCAGAATGGTCACTTCGTTCCCTGCAATATGCTACGCTGCTGTCAGCAGGCGGAGCCATAAGCAGGAGCATAAGCTCCATCTGCAGGGAACGAAGTGACCATTTGCCATGACCCCAAGTAGCCTATTTCATTCACTACCAACCATGCCAGAAGCTGAGCTGCTGGAGTTCATTGAAAGCTCGCACAATTTTAGTGTTAATCAAATTCTTGATTACTTAGACTATATCTATGAGCAAGCGCCGCCAATTGATATTGGTGAGAGTATTTATGACTGCTGTGGCACTGGTGGTGATGCAGCCAATACTTTTAATATCTCAACCACTACTGCAATAGTAGCTGCGGCCGCTGGAATCAAAGTTTGTAAAAATGGCGGTCGTTCAAGTAGCAGTACTACTGGTTCAGTTGATGTGCTTGAAGCTCTAGGCTTAAATCTTGGTGCCAAGCTGGAAACGAAACTTATCGGGCTTGAAAAATATAACTTGGCTTTCTACTCAAGCAATGTTTCAGCAGAATTATTAGCACCAATCAAACAAGTTTGCCGCAAACACAAACTTACTAGCTTCTTGTCATTGCTTGGACCAATAGCTAGCCCAGTCAAGCTTACCGGACAGATAGTAGGCGTGGGGCAAGAAAACTGGTTTGGCACCATGGTTGATTTACAGACTAAATTAATAGAACGAGGCTTACGCCAAAAAGCAGCTGTGCTGATTTCAGAATTTGCCGATGGCGCTAAACTCGATGAATTAAGTAGCGCCTCGCGCTCCAAAATTGTTTTGCTAAATAAAGAAGGCTCTAAAGAATTTCAGTTTGACCCCAAAGATTTTGATCTTGACGATAAGAAAGAAGATTTGCAGGGCGGTGCCGATCATCAAGCCAATGCTCAAATTATCCTAGAGACTCTCGGTCATTGCGAGCCCCTGCCAAGCAATCCAGATCCAAAAATTAGAACAGTCGCTCTCAATGTAGCCTTGTTACTTTACCTGCAAGATCAAAGCCAAGAATTAAGTCAATACTTCCAAACAGTGATTGAAATAATAAGCAGCGGCAAAGCCCTAGAAAACTTTGAGAGATTTAAAGGTATTGTATAATGAAGCTATGTTCAAAAAAGTACTTGTTTTAGCATTGTTATTTTCAGTAGGTTCTTTATCTGCAGTCAAAGCAGAGGACAGGCAGGGTTATGCGCTTGATAAATTAGCCAACGCGCAGGCCCAGCTTGATAGATTGCTTGCTCAGAAAGACGCACTTAATAAATTAATCAAAGCTGTCAAGAAAGACTTGCGTGCTGCAAAGATCAGAGCTAAGGCTGAAGAAATTCAACTCAAAGCGGATACTGAGCGCCAAGATGCTGCAGTGATGGTTGAACAAACTGGTGTTGCTGTTGACTTGCCAAACTTGATGGCAACCAAAGGTGTCAAAGCTGGTCTTGTTGAGTACGACAAAGACAATGAAGTTGAGATGATGTTTGAAGACAATGCCAAAGAGAAAGCAGTCTTCTTCCCAGGCGGTGATGCTGGCAAAACAGTTAACCCAAGTGGAATCTCTAACGACGCCGATCTACCTGACTACATCAAGTAATGTCTATTAGTCGCAGTGAAATCTTTAAACTAGCAGCACTTGCTCTAGTGATCACCTTGCTGCAAACTTCCTTGCTAAGCAGCTTTGAAGCTCTAGCAATCAATTTACCAGTCGTAGCTATTTTTATTAGTTCAGCATTATTGCCTGCAGCGAGTAATCTAATTTTTGCTACTTCGCTTGCAATCATAGTTTCATTAATGACCTATGGAGATACTATATTTTGGACCTACCCTCTACTAGCTTTAATTGCCAGCAAAATTAATCCTGAGCAAGTCAGATCTAAGTTTTTGGTTGCAATAGTCTTTAGTATCATGTTCACACCAGTCTTTGAATTTATTTATGCTGGCAACATGGCTAATATAACTACAGCAAGCATTACTAACCTAGTTAGTTCTATAATTTTGTTCTGGAGCTTAAAGCCCTTTTTTAAACAATGACAACAACAATCGATACAGTAGCAGAAAAACTATCCAGTGACTGGGCTGCAGAACTCAAAACCGAGTTCAAGCAAGATTATATGCGCTCACTCAAATCCTTCTTGGATCAAGAAGTTTCTGATCATATAATCTATCCTCCTGCTGATGACACTTTCAACGCTTTTAAATATTGTCCTCTATCACAAGTTAAGGTTGTGATCTTAGGACAAGATCCTTATCACGGACCAGGTCAAGCTCATGGACTTTGTTTCTCAGTGCGTGAAGGTATAGCCAAGCCACCTTCATTAGTGAATATTTTCAAAGAACTCAATGGAGACCTTGGATTAGAAATTCCTAATCATGGTGATCTAAGTGCTTGGGCTAAACAAGGTGTGTTTTTACTCAACACTTCACTAAGTGTGCGCGCGCATCAGGCAGGCTCACACTTTGGTCAGGGTTGGGAAACCTTCACTGATAAAGTAATTGAAACCATTAACAAAAAATCTGAAAACGTGGTCTTTATGCTTTGGGGCGCGCCCGCTCGCAAAAAAGCCTTGATGATAGACAAAGGCAAACATCTAGTATTAGAGGCGCCGCACCCTTCACCACTCTCAGCCCATAGAGGTTTCTTAGGTTGCAAACATTTTTCTCAGGCTAATGAATACTTGGAGTCTAAAGGCAAGCAAGCTATAGACTGGGTTTTATAACCGTCATTGCGAGGAGACGAAGTCGACGTGGCAATCCAATGCATCGACTTGGCTGGTCCACTGGATTGCTTCGTCGTACCTCCTTGCAATGACCGATAACTTCTAATTATTTATATTAATGAGTGCTTCGTCGTAGACTTCCTCGCCAAGACTATTAACAGCAGTAAGTCTTAAAGTATAAAGTCCATCTTTATAAGCCCGGCTATCAAAGCCTCTGAGCAAGGTACCCTTTTTCATAAAGCGCAAAGTAAAATTACCCAGTGTATCCCAAGTGCTTGGCTTAACACCTGAACCAATCTCTATGCGGTAGGACATGATATCAGTACCAAGAATTGAACCTTTGATATTGACTAAACCGTTAATGAATTTGAGACGTGGGTATTGAAACTCTTTGACTTTCAAAGCAACTCGTGGCAAGCGATTACTAGCATCAATTGCACCATTGAGCTGAATCAAACCTGCTCCAAGATTTTGAGAGGATTCAATTTCTAATGAATCAAGCCGCAGACGATTGACAATCTCATCCACTTTTAGTTGCGGCGATTTGGAAAGTAAGACTGCAGCTGCTCCAGCTACATAAGGAGCTGCCATTGAAGTTCCAGCTCTGACCCTATAACCAGAACTGGTTAAATCAGAAGAAAGAATATTAGGTCTACCATAACGGGTACTACCAGGTGCTACAAAATCAATATTGTAACCATAGTTGGAGAATTTTGATTTGGTCCTGCGGTTACTCATTGCTCCAACCGCAATAACCCCTGGAAGACCAGCTGGACTAGCAATAGTACCAGCACTGACATTAGAAATATCTCTATCATCATTACCAGCAGCTGCAACCAAAACCATTTTCTTAGAGACTGCTTTAACAGTGCGCTCCAAAGCTTTACTATAAGTACTACCTGTAAATGACATATTAACCACATCGGCTCCCTTACTTGCTGCATAGAGTAATGCCTTGATCAATAAAGTAGTTTTAGTTTGTCCCGAAGTAGAAAAAACATTAATCGGCATAATTTTTGCTCTTGGTGCTGCACCAGTAATACCAATGCCATTACTCGATTCGGCTGCAATAATGCCAGCCACATGAGTGCCATGTCCAATCTTGGAGTCTAATGGATCAAAGTCCTTATGAAAGAAATCATAACCAATTGAGCCTGGAGTAATTTCATGTTTATCTAGTTTGCCGTTGCCGTTAGAGTCCATATCCTTGAGACTCACAATGCCATCACGATTACGATCAGGGACTATACTTGGATTAACCCAAATATTGTTATAAAGATCTGGATGATTATAATTGACTCCTGAATCAATCACGGCAACCACTATACCTTCGCCTTGAGATTGGCGCCAAGCTTGATCAACCCCAATTTCATCCAAACCCCAAAGCGCTGAATAATCTAGCTTCCAACCTGGTGTATCCTCTACTGTCTGAATCTCAGTAGCAAAATCAGCTAGCCCAGCTAATTTGTAATTTAAATTCGGTTCCACGAATTCTACCTCAGGATCAGCTTCAAGTTCTTTGATCATTAGTTTGAGCTTTTCGCACTTGGCAAGTTTCACTCGCCCTTGAGCCTGGTCAAGCCAATCAGTGAACATATTAGCTTTGGGTTCAACATTCATTAAATAAATATCTTCAAGTTCTTCAGCCATACCGTAACCCAAAACTTCCTTACGGCGTTTCTTGAGTTTAGCGTTTGGAATTAATTCACGCTTAGCAGCCTTACTGTAGTTATCAAGGTTAACCAAGGAGTGAAAAGAATTAACTCTGTAGTTGGTCGTACGAGCCCGCAAATGTTTTTCTGATTTGGCGCGGTGAAATCCTGGTGCTCGTTTTTTACCGTGTCTGTTTTTATACTTGATGATTAATTCACCACTCGCTAAATCATCACAACTATATTGAAGTTCTTTGACTTCATGATTTACAGGCGCGTGCTCCTGGGCCGCCACTGAACTAAGCAATAGCAGCATCGAGAGCATCAAAAATATGCTTCGACGAATCATCAATTTATTTGGCTTCAAAAGAAGCTTAGTAAATAAAAACGGCATTTTAATTAGAAACTAGAGGGGGTAAATACCCACATGGGGTATTTACCCCCTCTAGTTTCCGCATTATGGTTGCTACGCAACCTGCATATGGTCATTTCATTCCCTGCAAATGCTTCGCTGCCAGTACAGGCGGAGCCGTCCGCAGGAGCTTTAGCTCCATATGCAGGGAACAAAGCGACCATATGCTAAATCACAAAACGGGCATATAGTATAGGTTATGGACTATAGCTACACAGAGGATCAGAAAATGCTGCAGAAAATGCTGCAGGATATTGGCGAGAAGGAGCTCAAAGAGCGTGCCAAGGAAATCGACCAAAGTCATAGATTTCCGCGTGAAAATGTCGAACTGATGGCAGAGGCTGGCTTGATGGGGCTTACTGTCGACGAAAAATATGGCGGTGGCGGCATGGACTATATCTGCTACTCACTAGCAGTTGAAGAATTGTCTAAAGCTTGTGCCAGCACCGGTACTATTTTTTCTGCTCACTTATCACTTTGTACTATGCCAATTCAAGATTGGGGTAGTGATGAACAAAAAGAAAAATTCCTCAAACCATTAGCTAGTGGTGAGAAGCTTGGTGCCTTTGCACTTTCTGAGCCGGGCAATGGTAGTGATGCTGCTGCCATGAACACTACTGCAGTTGAAGATGGTGATAACTTTGTGCTCAATGGTAGCAAGGCTTGGATTACCAATGGCGCTGAAGCTGATATCTACTTGGTTCTAGCGCAGACCGATAAAGAACTTAAACACAAAGGTGTTACTGGCTTTATTGTTGAGAAGGGCACTGAAGGTTTTAGTTTTGGCAAGCCAGAAGACAAACTTGGTATCCGAGCTAGTTCAACTACCCAATTACATTTTGACAATTGTAAAATTCCTAAAGCTAATGTCTTGGGGCAAGTAGGTGATGGTTTCAAAATTGCCATGAAGACTTTGGATGGTGGTCGCGTTGGTATGGCGTCCCAGGCTATGGGTATTGCTCGAGCTGCCTTTGAAGAATCAATTGCTTATGCCAACGAGCGTGAAGCCTTTGGTCAAAAAATTCTAGACTTCCAAGCAATTCAATTTAAATTAGCGAATATGTCTACTGACATCGATGCCGCTCGCTATTTGATTTACGCAGCAGCAACAGCTCACGACCGTGGTGAGCAATTCTCAAGATTATCAGCGCAAGCTAAAGTATTTGCTTCAGAGATGGCAATGAAACATACGGTAGAAGCGGTGCAAATTCATGGTGGCTACGGTTACACCACTGAATACAATGTCGAGCGTTATATGCGTGACGCTAAGATCACAGAGATCTATGAAGGTACTTCTGAGATTCAAAGAATTGTAATCGCTAAAGCTTTACAAAAAGAAATGCTCTAAGACTTAAATTCTACAAGATCAGCTAGTTCTGGAATTGCTGGAATAGTATGGTATTCATTCAAACCATATTCTTTTCTCAACTCATACTCATCCTTGCTCAATAGTGGCATTAATTCTTCAACAGTGGCTGAAACAATTTTTCTTGGCATAGTGCCCTCTTTCAAATCTAAACCAAGACGCTTGGCAATAGCTTCGACCAAAGTGAAAACATTTTTAATAGCATAATAAGCCCTCTGACTAGTTAGATCTCCACCACCTAAACCCAGTGAACTGTTATAAGCAAAAGCTGATCCTTCATCAGACTCTAGCTTTTGAGTTATGGCTTGCTTCTGATAATCAAACAAACCTCTTTCATCTAGGATATCTGCTATCTCTAGGATACGCTCTCTAGCAGAGTTCAAATTAGTGAAAACTTGAGAATCTGGATCAATATCTACTATCTTGTGCTGCTGCAATTTTACTTCTCTATTCCTATTGTTAAAAAACGGCGCGAAGTAATCATCCCTAGTATATTCGGTCTTGAGAGGGCTAGTAAAACAAGCCATATGGTAAACAGACAAAGTCAATAAATACATAAGCTCATCTGTAGCAAGATCACTATCTATTGCATCCATATCTGCAATCTTTGTTTTTACCTGGTCTAAATCTATGTCTTTAGTCTTTCCTTCTGCTATAGACTGCATAGGAAATTGCTTCTCATCATCCAAGTTAGAACCAAAAACATAATCCTGTAAGGCATGCCTCAAACTTTCTTGTCTTTGTTTTAACTCACTAGTTGCGGCAGCCTCTATCTCATTGAAACTTGCAGCCCTATCAATAGCAGAGTCGGTGTCCCAGTCTCTAATCGCTTCGACTGCAGCTCTTGCTGTAATTCCATCTGGATCTAGTCTGACTGCACTAGCTACCAAATTATCTAAGAACTCAGTCACTGCAGTATTAGTCAATCCTGCTTTGTCAGGATTAGTCTCTGACCTAATTGCACCAAGCTCTCGTGCTCTAGTGCGAGCCTCTGGATCAGCAAATAGTGCTGCTTTGTCGTGAACGTCCCTTACAAGCTCTCCAGCTGAAGCACCGGGACTAAGTGAAGTCTTTCTCATTGACTGGTATAAAGGAGTTGATCTAAATAGATTGCTATAAGCAAAACGAGTTTCATTCATAAGATAAGATTAGCATACAAGGATGAGTAATACGGATTGCTAATCAAATATTATAGAAAGCAAAAGCGCAAGAGCCTTATAAAAATCACCCACAAGATAGAGCCTATGTTGCAAAGCAATATTGGGTGTTTCTGAGCCAGCAGTCATAGCAACTAGATACTGGTGTAAATCAGGTAAGAGATAGAAGCTATCCATAGCCAGTACGGCAGCAAGTGAGACTAATAAAGCAATCGCTAGTTTATTACGCAAAAAGCCAATGGCAATGATAAGCAAAACCAAACATAGTCCCCATTCTATATAGTTGAAGTATCTGAAACTCAAATCACCAATTTCAAGTGCTACTGGCTTAGTTAAACTAGGCGCGAGAAACTTTACAGGAGCCGAGAAAAATGAAACCCCAAGCAGCATGCCTAGCCAGAGTGTTGTAAAGAAATGAAATAATTTACTTGCTTGCAATGCAAGGCTAATTATAACGCACGAGCGATGCCTTTGACTTGGTCGTCAGCATCAGCAGAAAGCAAGACCACTTCGCTACCTGGCTTAAGGTTCAAACGTTTAGATTTTAAAACCAATTGAGGCAGTGGAAAGAGAGCGCCCTTGATAAAACCTTTGGCTCCTTCCTTGATAGCACTTTGATCCTCATCTTTCTCATGAATATTGTAGCCAGCATTCCATAGTGCTAGACCACCACGAGCAACGGGTAAACCTACAGCAAGAAAATCGATGGTGATTCCAAGTACCAGACCAGTAGTACCAATCACCCCATTACCAATTGCACGCCTACCACCAAAACGTTTGGTACGAACTTTAAGTTTGCGATTCAAATTTTTGGAAGTACCATTAGGAAAAACTGCTTCGGTCAAATCAGCCTTGATATATTCTGAACGCATAAACCTACGATTAGGTTTATGTTCAAAAACTTTAGCGTAAAGAACTGTTGACTTCGGCAAGTCATCATCACCCTCGGTAACTTTCATACTTAAAGTTTTGCCATCATAATTCAAAACTTCTAAGTGCAATCTTTCATCAAATGGTCTTGCTTGAACTGCAAATGCATTAAAAATTAAAACTAAAGCCAATAAAATTTTTCTCACCTAGACTTTATACCCAGGTATCAAAAAACTAGCTAAATAGGTCCTTTATTTACCGGCTGTCTCAATAGGTCTAGAACCATAAAGGAATATATCTGCAAGCCTCTCATCTGGGCTCTTGGCATCAACTACTCTAAAATCAACACCCAGCTGTCTCAATGCTCTACGGATCCTTGATTTACCAGGGAAATGATTGTACTGCGCAAGTTCTGATTCCACTGTGGCTTCACCAGTCTTTGGTGAATCATCGACGCAGCTTGGTCTATAGACTGGCTTTAAACCAAGGGCTCTAAGCTTGTCAAGAAATTCAGCTATACCTTGTCCCCAATCTGTATTAGATTCTTCTCCACGTTTTAATTTAACAATACTGCCGTCATCTTGTCTTACGGCACTAAAATCATTCTCTTCTCTATCTCCGCTGATCTCATGAGACAAAAGTGCAGCTGACCGATCTCTACTAGCCTCAGAGTCATGAGTATCCACAGAGCCATCCTCTCTATAAGGATTACCCTCCTCATCAGTGGCGTAGAGTGCCGGTTCTGAACATAGGGGTTGCTGAATACTTATAAATGCTTCTCTCATATCTCAAGGATCATATCTTACCAGCATCTTTATTGTCAATAGCTATACAGATTGTTGATAACTAAATTGACCACCAGCAATAGAAACTATTCTACCATCATTATT
The DNA here is from genome assembly GCA_028817775.1 of Candidatus Melainabacteria bacterium. GTDB lineage: Bacteria > Cyanobacteriota > Vampirovibrionia > LMEP-6097 > LMEP-6097 > JABHOV01. The sequence goes on from JAPPOW010000177.1 coordinate 25,410, forward strand.
TTTGACCACGGCTCCAATCTTGCGGAATCCGCCACCCATACCAAAATCTTGTGCATGAACTGTTAATTTCTCTCCAGGCTTAACTGGCAAGTTAAATCTTTTGTATATCTCTGCCGATACAGCGTCATGCCCCTCCGGCGCTAGGGTCTGAGCCGCTGCTGCCATAGCTGAATCACTCATGGTGGTAGTGTAACCTCCATGCACAGTACCATAGGAGTTATTATGCTCACCTGTTTCAGCAGTTTGTACCTCCGCTCTGATATAGCCAGGTTTCGCTTCAACAAGTTCCATACCATTACTAGTTGCAAAGGGATGATGTAGTTTTTTGAGATCAAGAAGAGAGACCTGACTGCTTGAATCGTCATCTTTAAACTGAGCCAGTGTTCTCTTGATTTTACCAAACAAACCTTCAAGTCCAATAGCTGGGAATTTAATAATTGAAGACAAACCACTCATGGCTCAAAAGTATAACATCAAGAAAAGAACTTAATAAATATCGCTGTACTAATTTTCAGTCGTACCAGGCTCCAGCTCCATCCACTCAATAAAATCGTGATGGTCCCGCTTGGTGCTCTTGATTGTCTCATCTTTAACAGCCTGACCAACTAGGAAACTTATAACAGGCATAATCAAATGTCCATATTTGGCTTGGTTTATGTCATTCCATTGATGACTCACTGAAGCATTTCTGGGATGCTTATAATCCTTGAATCTAATCTGCAGAGTATTACCAGAACGACCAACTAGTTCACTATGCCCAAGCATGCCCTGCACTGCTCTATTAGCAAGAATCCGCTCTATCATCCGACTATTGCGCTTACCAAGATCAATAGAATTTAGCCACTCCATAAGCATCGGTATCATTGGCAGCGCAAAGTCGACATTCTCATCAATATAATGTGGATTCTGGCTTTGAGTTGGTAGTTCTTTGGAAAGCTTTAACTCAGATTTTGCCCTGTCCTGTCCCAAACGATAATTGGCATAGAAATAAGCACAGCGCAGCAAAATCTCAATCACAAAACGGTAGTCTGGGCTCCGATTAGCATCTCTATTATTGTCTTCAGACAAGGGGTCATCTTTCAGTCTCAGCTTTTCCAAAACAAAATTATTAGCATCAAGAAATTCAATATATTCCAGCGGCTGATAACGACTAAATCTAGTAACCAGAGGACTTTCGTTAAGTAAACCAAGATTATTTCTTGTGATTCTCAGCTGCTCCTCTCGATCGGCACTTGCTAATAATCTTTGAATTTGACCATCTTGCTCGATAGCTCTAGAGCTGTAACGAAGTTCATCAGACAAGCCATTGGCGTAAGCCTTATGACAACCGACATTATTGATAGTAGTGCTAGCTGCTGCTGCAAATGCTGGCAGAGCTATGGATAAAAATTCTCTTCTTGTCGACTCAAGCAAAGCTCATTAATGATAACATCCCAGTCGCTGCGTGACATAGCACACTTTCCAAATAATCTCAGTCAACCAAGGAACAAAGAAAGCTAGAATTACTTCTTATGTACAGCGGCCACTCTATGGCCTAGTTTCATTTTAAGATCAAGATGGAATAAAATAGGAAAGCTATCAATGGATTACATTGCACTAAACCACCAAGCACCTTCCCCTCATGGCGTCTTTTATAATTCGGAGCGCAAAATTGGTGGCATCCGTTATTACCAAGAATCAAAATCTCAAGTCAAAGAAAGCAAGGACAAAACAATTGTCAAGGTTGACCCAGAAAAAGCGAAACGTGAGAAAGAAAAAAATCTTGAGCGTAGATTAAGTTATCGCAAAGCAAAACGTGAAGCTAGGCGTCAAGCTAAAGAAGCAAAGAAATTAGCCAAGCAAGAAGAAAAACGCCTTGCTAAACTAGCCGAAGAGAGAGACCGTTACTCAGTACTAATCAAAGGTCAAGAGGTAAGCTTCTCAGAGATTGGCATTGAGCCAGCTCGCTTCAGCGAATCAGATCGCGAGTGGATTGAACATGCTCACGATTACTTTATTACAGTGAGGGAAAACAATAAAGCTATCGGCAGTTCCAAAGACTACACCACCATTGGGGTGCTTGAAGCTCTCTGGTCAACAGCCCAAACTGTTGGTATCGACCCTAAACGTTATATAGTTCAGGTGTTCAACGAATCACGTTTTGATCCATTTGCCAAAGGTAGAGCTGGTGAACGCGGTATCGGTCAATTCAAGCACAGCACTGCAAAATATCATGGTTATGATTGGGAACAGATGACCAGTGGTATTGAAGGCTTTGCTTATCAAGCCAAGGCTGCAGCTGAGTTCGTCAAACAAGTTGGTGAAGTCTCCTACAACGGCAAAGGGCCAAGAGCCCAACGTTACCAAGGCAAAATCAATTCTCGATTAGCACAAATTGATACTTTAGAAACTTAGTTTATCGTCATTGCAAGGAGCTTGCGACGAAGCAATCCAGACTAGATTGCTTCACTTACGTTCGCAATGACCGTTTGATCTAACTTAGCAACTAGGTTCTCAGCGATCTTAGTAAATGCTTTGGAAACATTGTGCTCTGAATCCATTGCGGTAATTGGTTCACCATTGTCACCACCCTGACGAACTTTAAGTTCAATTGGGATAGCACCAAGGAAGTCGATACCAAGTTTCTCAGCTGCTGCTTGCGCTCCACCATGAGAGAAGATCTCAGAACGCTCATTACAATGCGGGCACTCAAAGAAACTCATATTCTCAATCAAACCAAGTACTGGTACTTGCATCTTCTGGAACATCATGAAACCTTTGCGAGCATCAAGCAAGGCTACATCTTGAGGAGTTGAGACAATCACAGTCCCTGAGAGTGGTACATTTTGACATAAAGTCAACTGCGCATCACTAGTACCAGGAGGAAGGTCTACTACTAGGTAATCAAGCTCACCCCACTCAACATCACGCAAAAATTGTTTAATGACTCCATCAAGCATCGGACCACGCCAAATAGTTGGTTTATCCTCATCAACTAAAGTACCCATAGAAATCAAGCGCACTCCATGCGCCTCTAAACTTTGAACTTTTTTGTCTTCAGTAATATGAGGCTTCTCGCTGATACCAAGCATCAAGTGCACATTAGGACCAGTGACATCAGCATCAAGTACTCCAACTTTATGACCAAGTTTACTCAAAGCAATAGCTAAGTTAATTGAACAAGTGGTCTTGCCCACTCCACCCTTGCCTGAGTTAACAGCGATGATATGCTTAATTCCCTCAACTGGCTGCTTCGGGGCAATATCACCCCTATTGGCAAGACCAGCAATTGGAGTATGCCCGCCACCATTAGCCGCAGCTGGTGCTTGAGTAGTGTAAACATCAAGCTCCTCAAAACCTTCTGACTTTAATCTAGTCTCAAGCTCAGCAATAATTTCTTGTTTCTTAGCCTGATCATTTGGATTAGTCAAAACTAAATTGAAGACTACCTTCTTATCATTTTGTACTGAAATATCTTTGAACTGATCAGCACTAAGTACTGAGGCTATGATTTTTGTGGCTTTTTTGACTTTATTATTTCCGAACATGAGAATGAATTATAACATTTTGGATTAGCATATGGTCACTACGCTCCCTGCACATGGCACTTCGTGCCTGCAAATGCTTCGCTGCTTGAGCAGGGCGCAGCCCATATGCAGGAGCATCAGCTCCATACGCAGGGAGCAAAGCGACCATAAGCCCACAAATCAAATCTCCAGAAAAGCAGTAATCGCCAAGGTCTGATTATGCAACTGACAAGGATTACTACTATCCAAGGCTCCAATCTCCCCGCAAGCATAGAAACCAGTCATCAAAGTATGATCACCAAAACCAGCCCGAACAGCTTTGACTTCTTTATAACTATCTTTGCCCATCAAACCCTTACGCCCAAAACAACTGACAATAAGTGCAAAGTCTGGATAGAAACTGCGGCGCAACATGTTAACAGTCGCCCGAGCTGCACTTTCTACCAGATGCTCTGTATCTGTTTTCATCAGACGCATACGATAACCCACAGGCACATCACCAGCAAAATGCAAAGCACTTTTAGAACGATCAACCTTGACAATACTACGAGTCAACCAATCATCAGTATGTTTAGACCTCAAACTAATTGGATATTGAAAACTAGAAGCCGGCACTTTATTAATTGAATCACCCAAATAAAGTTCAAAAAATGGCAAGGCTGGACCTTTGTCTAATTGGTACATAATGTTCTTGTCAGACTTAGTAATAGTCTTCTCACCGCCAAATTCAAACCAACCTGCCTTGAGACTAGTCATCACCTTAAGTCCCTTGCCATAAAAAGCAATCACCGAGATAGTATTCTCGCAAGCCATTACATCAGCAATCACACAGGCATCATGAAACCTAAAAGCATCAGCAGCCAATGCACCGCTTACGCCAACCTTCTTGGGTGCTTGCTTACGCAGTCCTGCTACCACATCACTAGCATTGATATCGTCACCACCAGCAAGTACTAACAAGTGAACCAGATCAGGTGCTAATAATTCATCAACCATCTCTCTAGTCACTTGCTCGATACTAAGCCCTGGATATTTATCCATAAAAATATGTTTAGCTTTGACCCTGGAATGCTCAAACTCAATTGCAGTACAAACCAAAGAATTATCCCCCACTTCATCACCACAAATATCACCAGCTGTAGAACAACCAGTCACAATTGCATTAGGAAATTCATCATAGACATTCTTATAGAGATCTACACTCTTGAGCAAATCACTAGCACCAAAAATCAAAACTAGCTGCACTTTAGCGTAACGACCAGCAAGATCATCGCGCAAAGTCCGCCACCCATCTTTAACTGTCCACTGTCTTTGAAGCAGTTTCATCTAGAACTCAGTATACTCCAATGAGGTCCTGACGTCGTCTTCGACTCCTCAGGATGACAGACCTTTTAGCGTTGATATAAAGCATATTCTGTTTCTAATAACTGGATATAAATCAAGCGGATCTGATCACTCCAAGTGTCAATGTCCATCTTGACATCAAGCTTGCCAAGATATTCATAAGCCTTGTCCCACATCGCATGAGGGCCAGATTGCTTATCAATCAAAGCATCGTTTACAAATTCAGCAAACTTCATCAAGATTGCAAACTTAGCATTAGGAGCTTTGACATCCACCACACTACGATTATGACGAACCACATTAACTACATGGTCTGGCATCAACCACTCTTCAAGTTTACGAGCAGCAAGCTCACCACTATCAAAACCAAGTATATTGAGCTCAGCAGTACGTTTATCAGCACCCTGTCTTTGCATTTTATTAATTTCAGAATGTGACTTAGGGTCACGCAAAGCTAGAATCATTTCACCGAGATGGAAATTAATACCAGCACAAAAACACTGAGCTTCATTATCATGCTTAACCATCTTGGCAATGCCTTTGGCAACATAAGCAAGACGGATAGATTTCTTAATCAAAGATTTTACTGTTTGACTTTCAACTTTATAGTAAGCACCAACATACTGACGCGCAAAACGATTTTGCACTTCGTTATGCACAAAGCCATAGCCCAAACGTTTAATAGATTGTTTGAGTTGTTTGGCACTGATAATCATGCCGGTCTTGGCACCAAGTTTTGCTTTTTGCACTAGCAAGCTCGCAAGCTCGGTATCCTCAGCCAAGTAATTAATAAGTTCAGTGTCAAAAGTTTGCACATCATTGGTGATGCGCATCAAATTATATATAAGTAGTTGTTTTGGCGGAAACTCCTTGGTTTCTGTGGCCATTTCTTGCAACTTCTTGAGTGCATTGGGTGATTTTTGTAAAAATGAATCAATTTTGCGATTAGTGGTCTGGTCTAACATATAGGTTAAAATCGGCAATTTGCTCAAAAATCTTGATAGTCCATATGGAGGAGAGGGCTATTTAGCATATATAAATTGTTATTTTTTATTAAAAAACCAAGAAATACGGGGATTTTTGCTAAGATTGTTGCTTCATTAAGGAGCAATTATGGCGAAGAAAAAAGGCGATCTAGTAACAGCAATTCTTGAATGTACCGAGTCAAAGGACCTGGGCCTTGCTCCAAGTCGTTACTACACCAAGAAAAACAAGAAAAAACATCCTGACAAATTAGAATTCAAAAAATATAACCCTAAACTCAAGAAGTACACAGTGCATCGTGAGATCAAGTAGTATGTCATCCTGAGGAGCGCTCGCGCGACGTAAGGATCTTAATGTTTACAAACTTCAGACTAGAAGATTTATACAATCAAGTTGAAGCTGAAGTCAAGCTTGATATGAGTTCGGCTTGTATGCCCGCAATTTCATTACAGGAATTGGCTGCATTGAAGCCTGAGCTTGAAAATGAAATTGTCGCAACAATAATGAAGACCAAACTTGGCTATTCAAGCCAATATGGCTCAGAAGCAAGCCTTCAAGCAATCCGCAATCTCTATCGACTGGATTACTTCACTGACCTTCGCAATGACATCATGCTGACCAGTGGTGCTTCTGAAGCCATCTTCTTAGTGATGTCGACTTTGTTTGAAGCAGGTGACAGCATCATAGTCCAGCAACCTATTTATCAATCTTTATATCAAGTTGCTGCTGATCGCGGCGTGAAAATCATTGACTGGAACCTTGAATGTCATTGTGAGGAGAGCGGCAGCTCGACGTCACAATCTCACTGGAGCATCACCAAATTAGAGAACTTGATCAAAGCAAATCCTAAGTGCAAAGCACTAGTCATTAACAATCCAAACAACCCTGCTGGACTTGGCTTCAATGCTGATGACTTAAATCAAATTTCCAAACTACTTGAAGATAGAATTTTAATCTCTGATGAAGTATTTTTGTTCATCTCACAATCACAATTACCATCGGCTCTAGAGCATCATCACAAAGCAATAGTTATTAGTGATCTAAGCAAAAGTTTTAATATGCCTGGTTTACGTTTAGGTTGGATACTCTGCAGCAAAGCCACGAGCCATGAGCTATCAGCCATGAGCTCGTTTAAAAACTATCTCTCACTTAGAACAAATACTCTCTCTGAAGCACTGACACCATTAGTTCTAGAATTAGCCCCCGAGCTTTGTAGGCGCAATCGAGAGCTAGTAAAGAATAATATTGATTTGATTTACTCTCAAGAACAAGAAATTTTTGACTTAAGTCAAATAACAAGGGATAAGATAGAGGGTTTGTGTGTTTTTCCACTAGTTAAAAACCCTGAACTGGTCGATCATCTGTGGCACAAAAATAAAACCTTCCTAGTTAAAGGTGAATATTTTGGTCATAACTGGTCAAAACACCTAAGGGTTGGACTCAAGAAAATTCCTGAGCTTGCGTTGTATACCTAGTATGACCGTATCAGCAAACACAGCAGCAATATTTCATAATCTCGACATTGCACAACACAAGCAAACTTGTGACACTCACAATGAAACTAATAAACTTAGACATGGCGTCCCAACTGAAGGACTAGTCACCAGATTTGAACAAACTGAAAGTCCACAAGCAATCAAAGAAAAACTTGAGCTATTACTGAAACAACATGGACTAGATGATGATTATAAAGTTACTTTAAATGAAAGCGACGGTGAAGGAAACAAAGCGCTGCCAGTTCTGATTAATGAAGCTCACTTAAACCCACACTCGCAAGGACTACATGGGAAATTAGCCTCTTTTCTTTTAGAGGCATATATCAATGCTGAAACCTTCAACTCTGATCTTCTAATTGAAGGTTGTAGAAGTTTTAAGGGAAGTAGTCACCTTGGTTTTGAAGATACTGTACTTAGGCAAATACCAGGTTTAATTGCAAGATCGACGGAGTCACTATCCGACTTCTTTGATTTTCTAATTGCTGATTCATTACATTATCAAGCTAGAGCACGCATTCTACATTACAATGCTTTCGCTGATCCAATGAATGCATTGCAATACCAAGCAGCAGCTCAAATATCTACAGCAAGAACTCAGCAAGATATAAATATGATCGGCAGATTTTTGCTCAACGAGGCTAGTAGTCCTACTCTTAGTCAAGAACAAAGAACAGAATTAATACAAGCTTGTAATCAAAGGATGGTACAAAAATTAATTGAGCTTGCTCCTGGCATAGAAAATCAACTGTGCAACATAGAAGTGGGAAACGAAGTAGCAGGTTTTTCATTTATTGGTTTTAAGATGGTAGAGCCAGAGGCAATTACCCAGAATACAGGTGCTGAACTAACATCAATACTTCATGCTACTGAACAAATAACTGATGATGCGTTTAACCAAAGAAACGCTGGTATAAAAGACAGCATTGCCAAAGCAGGTCCACACTGTTTTCCAGTCAAAATTGGATTATTACATAAACCAGGAGTAGAAACTGAACTTAAAGGATCAGGAATAAGCTACATAGCAATAGAGCCTAAGGACCTAGAAGACTTTCAAAAAAAATACGTAAGTTAAAACTTCCTCAAAGCTTGAGCACCTGTCATCCCAACTTCAACCCCAAGCTCTCCAGCAGCAGTGCTAAATCTAACCACTTCAGCATCAAGCATATCCTGGTAAGTTTCAACACCAGTAACGATAGCAACTGCCTCGCCTAAAATTTCTGCTGTTGCAATATCGAAGTAACCACAACCAAGGAAACCTTTCTCACCTTTGATCAAAAGTATATTAGCTTTGGAGCTCGGAATAGTGCTCGCTTCAAAACTGATACCGTCAACTTCAACTCTGTCCATGACCTGTATTATATCGCGTGCTAGAATTGGGGATTCAATGGGCTACCTTAAACATCAATACGGCGACAACTATCACATAATTGATGATGTTTTTTTGCATACTCACCTAGCTAATTTAAGCAAGGACAAAACCAAACAACCAATAATTAACTATATAGTTCGTGATCTATATACACACCTTATTAAAGAAGTCATCAATCATGAATTCCCAAGCAAGACTGATACCGTACGCAGCCGTATGGCAAACCTTGATGAACGCGGCTACTGGACTGGTGAAATTATTGAACCTGAGACACGGGCGATTGTGGTTGACATTGCTCGTGCTGGCACCTTACCAAGTGAACTCTGTTTCACCACTCTCAATCAAACTCTTAATCCTGAGCTTGTACGTCAAGATCATATCTATATGGCAAGGGAAACCAATGAAGCTGGTGAAGTAACTGGTGTCTCATGGGCAGGTTCTAAAATTGGTGGTGATAAAGAAGGAGCAATCGTCGTGATTCCTGATCCAATGGCTGCTACTGGCTCATCTATCTCAGCAGCACTCTCTCATTACCAAGATTCTGTTGCTGGCAAGGCAACTAAATTTATCTCAATCCATTTGATTGTTACCCCGGACTATATCCGTAAGGTCAAAGCTGAACATCCGGAATTGATTGTTTACGCTTTACGCTTGGATCGCGGTGCTAGCTCTGAAGCTGCCCTCACTGCTGAGCCTGGTGAGTTGCTTGATGAAGAGAGCGGGCTGACAGATATTCATTACATCGTTCCTGGGGCTGGTGGTCTTGGGGAGATTATGAATAATAGTTACTG
>JAPPOW010000182.1 GCA_028817775.1 Candidatus Melainabacteria bacterium
GGCGCCTTTTCTTTCTTGTTTAATGGGGCAGGTAATGGGACTCGAACCCACGAATGCCGGAACCACAATCCGGAGCCTTAACCACTTGGCCATACCTGCCATGCCTCTAGTTATGGGGACCAGCCAAAATCCTATCATAAGCCTAATTACTAACTAAAAACTTTAATACAAAACTAGATATAAGATAAGAAGTATGCTAACTTGGTTATTCTATGTCAATTAGTCCTGAAGCAATTAAAAAGTCACAAGCTGATCTCTTAGGTCGTATTAGCTCTCATATGAAAGATTTCAACGAAGTATCAGCTGGCGACGGTACAAGTTTAGTTCAGAACTTGGTCAATGGTTTTGCAAATTTGTCACGAACTATGGGTCAAGAAATTTCAGTAGCTTGTCCTAAGGTTGATGCTGAGCTTGTGTATGATTGGTCACAGGGCGGTGATTCTCCACAACGTAAACTTGAATACTCTCAATTCCCTGAAGCTACACTGACAGATTTCTTTGGACAGCAAAACTCCAAAGCTTTTGCAGGTGTCAATGAATGGTTGAATGGCTTAAGACGGATACTGACAGACTATGGTATTCAATATCCTCAAAATAGAACTGCTCAATGGTATAGAGAACTTGGTCATGCAGTAGAAGCTTTGAGGCAAGTACTCTTCGTTCGAAGAAAACAATTACTAAGTCCACTGGTAGAACCTAAAGCTACTGGACAAGGTGGAGCTTTAGGAGCACTTAAGCCAGACATAAGGGGTCAATTGCGCGAGTCAAGAAGAGCTTGGGAACTACTCAGGGACCAGGCTGCAGGAATGGACCCTGAAGGTGAAAGGTTAGGTTGTTAACAAGCTTCTATGCGTGATCAAAACGCAATCTACGAACTTCTTTTAGTAAGGTATCAATCTCATAAGGTTTAGGTAGATAAACATCAGCACCCGTAGTGAGGAAGTTCTGGTAACCAGGGATTTGAGTTGCAACCAAGATCTTCATGCCAAGCTCTTCTTTGAAGCGATCAAGCTCCTGACAAAGTGGTACAAAATTTTGGTGACCAATTTTGTTGGCTTCAAGAATCAAAATCTTAGGTTCATGCTCCTCTACTTCTTCAATGATATGCTCGATACCTTTAGAGAGAATTGCATTATTACCCTCTAGAGTTAGAGTCTCCTGCAAGAGATCAGCAAAATCTTCATCATCCTCTAGAATCAAGACTTTCTTGTTCTTAGCATCAGGATTGCGTTTGTTCTTAATAGCTTGCTCGATAATATCAGTGCCTGATAGGAAATTACGGTCAATCTTAGAACAATAACCAATATTAAGTCTTAGTAAACCCTCACGACGGCGGACTTTGTTTGGTGCTGATGAAATGATAAAGCCGTTGTCATAATCGCTTTGAACGTATAGATCACCAAGTACCTTCTTAAATTGCACCTGGGTTTCTCTAACAATAGTTTCCAAGGAACCAGAATCACTGATAACCAAAAAACTATCTCTACCCAAGTGACCTAAGAAGAAACTTGATTTGAGTTTGTTTAAGATACTATCTTCAAGCACTTTGGCTGTAGCCCTAATAGCTTCATCTGATTTGCCGACTCCGTACATTAAGTTGTAACTTTGGAAATGCTTGATATCAATATGGACTATAACCCAATCACCAAGGTGTTTGCGGCAGTGCTCAATTACCTTGTAGGTTTTGTTGATACTAGGTAGGTTGGTAAGCTGTGAGAGCTCCTCTACTTTCTTACGGCGCAAGATAGAGTAAAACTTGAGAAATAATTCCTCCTCGTTACAATCTCGAGAAATAATCTCGTCGGCTCCTTGCTCAATCAATTCAAGCTTACGTTCACGGCTGGCATCAGGTTTGGTGATGACCAACTTGAATGGACGGCAGGATCTGGAACGATAGTCTTCATTAGGATTGAAGGCGTCTTCTTCAATTAGTAAAATCTCTGGTCGGTGTTGTCTGATGAGATCTAGATAGTCAGAGGTTTTGATGGTTTCAACGAGTACGATGCCAGCTTCAGCACAAGAAGCACGCAAGACTTCGTTGTAGACAATGCTGTTCTGTCCACTAGCACCAAGAATATGTAGAATATGATCCTGAGGAATTAATCCCACCATAGTTCCCCTCCTTTATGCTGCTCTGTGGTTAAGTAGAGACTAAATTTGGTTTGCCCTTCTTGTGATTCAAGTAGTAGATCACCACCTAATAGTTGAGCTAATGATTTACTGATATATAAGCCTAGACCTGTACCCTCTGTGATGCGGGTTAGCGGACTATCAAGCCTGCTAAATTTGGTGAAGACCTTCTGTTGGTCTTCAGTGCTGATGCCAATACCGTAGTCAATGACATCAATGCGTACCATTGGTTTGCCCTCCAGCTCAGCTTCAGAGATTTGAATATCTACTTTGTCACTCTCTGGTGAGTACTTAACAGCGTTATCTATAAGGTTGGTTAGTACTTGCTCTAATCTATCCTTATCAACCCAGACTTCTGGTAAATCCTCCGTTGAATTGATGGTGATCTTGTGCGAGAAGCTATGCTTAGAGCCAACCACTTCAGAGATGTAATCAACCATCTCATATATTCTTACAGGATGGATAGTAAGTTGTAGTTTACGGCTCTCTAAACGAGATACGGCGAGTAAATCTTCAACTAGGCGTGATAGTCTTTCTGCTTGGTTCTTGATGATATTAACGTACTTGTCACGTTTCTCTTTGGGAAGTTCTTGTTTGCCGTTGAGTAAAGTGGAAGCAAAACCTTTGATACTAGTGATAGGAGTACGCAGTTCATGAGAGACCGTGCTGATAAATTCAGCCTGTGCTCGGTCTAGATCTTTGTTGTAATCCTCGATGATAAAGAACATCAAGTAACCAATAACTTTGCTCTCTTCATCTAAAATTGCAGTCTTGCGAGCCTCAAGGTTGATCTGTTTGCCATCACGGGTGAATAGAGTCACTGCATGGTGAGATACAGAATCAGCGCTGGCATCTAATTCTGGGCTGCTCATGTCCTGAATTTGAAAAAGTTCACTGGTACTCTTGCCAATCATTTCAGCATCATGCCAGCCTGTAACTTCAACCATTTTGGAGCTAAATAAAGTAATCTGATTCTCAAGATCAAAAGCAACAAAACCATTTTGGGTGGCTCTTGCTACACTTTCAAGAATCTCTTGGGGATTATTCACACCTAACCTAGAAAACTGATCCATAACGGTCATTACCTAATTATATCAATCTTACCCATTGCTTGTCCGAAAAGCTCCATCTGCTGCGTTACGCGAGTCCTCATGGGCTACAGCCCACTTCGGACACGTCCTGCGGACTTCGCAAGCCTTGCATATGGAAGCTTTTCAAACAAGCGTATGCGGCTTGTTAGTGGGCTAGGATTTAATCTCAGAAATTGCTTTTTGAATGTCCTCTGCGCCGTATACTGCTGAACCGGCTACAAGCACGTTAGCACCAGCTTTTTTAAGATCTTCTGCAATAGCGCCGGGGGCTACCCCACCATCAATCTCTATAGCTAGTTCACCCTGAGTGAAATCAGTACCTACTGACCTGCCATTAGCTTTGGCGAGCTCAACAACTTGAGTGATTTTTTCCAAGACTACTGGTTTGAACTTTTGTCCACCAAATCCTGGGTTAACTGACATTAGCAAAACCAAGTCAAGTTCTTTAATGATTTGTTCGAGTGCTGAGACTGGAGTGGCTGGATTGATTGAGATTCCAGCTCGCGCGCCGCTTGTTTTAACTAATTGAACAGTGTTTAATATTTTTTCTATGTCATAGTCAGTACTAGTTTTGCCTACTGCTTCCCAATCTTCTTGGGTTTCCTCGCCAGTCAGGCGCTTGTCGAAGTTAGAGCTAGCTAGTTGGTGTTCTAGTTTCTCTGTACTGCCTGCAGCATACCTAAAGGCTTCCATGTGAAAAGTCACCAAGTCAGAACCAGCTTTGATGAAATCAGGGATGTGACGTTCAGGATTAAATATCATTAAATGCACATCAACAAATAAACTAGTGATAGGTTTGATGTACTTAACTACTGGGGCGCCGATTGTAATATTGGGGACAAAGCCTCCGTCCATTACATCAACGTGGACCCAGTCGGCACCAGCGGTTTCAATCTTGGCTATTTCGCTTTCTAGATTAGCGAAGTCGGCTGAGAGGATTGATGGAGCGATTAGTGCCATGCTTAAAGTATAACGAACTACTAGTGTCTTTGCTTAGGCGATGTAGAGATTAGTTTGCAGTACAAGGCGGAGGAGCTTTTTGATACCGGAGTTTACTTGGTGTAAATGAGGATATCAAAAAGCGACGACAACGCCGTAATGCAAGCTAAGATCACAGAGCCACACGGCTTATCTGCCGAAATGGGCATACGCCTTGTTGGCTTCCGCCATCTTGTGTGTAGATTCCTTAGTCTCTACTGCTTTACCTTTGTTGTTATAAGCATCAAGTAATTCGTTGCTAAGTTTCTCAACGAAACTCTTACCGCCACGTTTGCGAGCAGCAAGGATTAACCATCTGTGACCAAAAGCTTCACTGACGCGTGGCTCAACTTCACTTGGAACTTGATAAGTAGCACCACCGATACGTCTAGCTTTGACTTTGACGACCGGCATTGCGTTCTTAACGGCTTGTCTGAATACTTCGATTCCAGTCTTGCCCTCTACTTTACCCTCAAGTGCGTCGACTGATTTGTAGAACAGTGATTCAGCCAATGATTTTTTACCATCAAGCATCATTCTGTTGATGAAGGCACCTACATGAGTGTCTCCGAATCTTGGATCAGGTCTTGCGACTTTACGTTTAAATCTTCCGTCTTTTCTTGGCATAATTATTTCTTCTTTGTCATCCTGAAGCGAAGCGAAGGATCTAGTCCTTCATACTATTTTTTCTTCGCCTTCTCCCTCTTAGTCCCGTATTTAGATCTACCTTGTTTACGTCCGTTGACACCTTGAGTGTCAAGCGCACCACGTACTACGTGATAACGAACACCTGGACAATCCTTTACACGACCACCTCTAATCAATACAACCGAGTGTTCTTGTAGGTTATGACCTTCACCACCAATATAAGCAGTAACTTCTTGACCATTAGTAAGACGAACCCTTGCAATTTTACGCATTGCAGAGTTTGGCTTCTTAGGAGTGGCCGTTCTTACTTTAGTACATACACCACGCTTCAGTGGGTTGCGATCAAGCGCTGGGCTTTTACTCTTTTTCTTAGAGCTTTTGCGGTTTTTGCGAATTAATTGTTGTATTGTAGGCATGTAGCGGAACATTCTAGCACCCGGCATGATTGGTATTACAGAGAATTCGAATATTTTTAAGCTTTTCTTTTGGATAAAGGCTTAGCTAGGCTATAATTTGAGATTATGGCTCGATTTTGCTTGATTTTAGTGATATTTTTTGGCTTTTTAGCCCCAGTAGAGGCAGCTGCTGGTATTAGCGCTCTCAGGCAGATGTTGCAGCAACGCAGCTCAGAGCCTAAGCTTTATGTGCCGGAATTCGTATTTATAGATCAGGAAATAAGGGTTCTTGTCCAGGCGCCGGGTGCAAAGAAGATTGAGCTCTACGGCTCTAATGAAGCTGGACAGCTGCAGCTCAAGGGGGTTGAGACCCGTCTAGGACCTGATTACCGTAAGCTTGGTGAAGCCAGTAGTAGTGATGGTGATATGCGTAAGGAGTTTGTGGTTAAACTTGATCCGGAGAAAGATCAAGCCTTGATTGATAAGTTCTATATCTTTGAAGCTTTGGTGAGCTATCAAGATCCGGTCACTGGTCAAGAGCATTGGCGCAATGCTAATTACTTTGGCTCTAATGCTAATTTTTCAAACAATAATGCAGTGAAGATTATGCCTCAGCCTGAGAGTAAACGCGATGTTGCAGCGATGGCTCGTTCAATGATTCCGGGTTTGATGCCAAAACAATCTCAGGGCGGATTTTAATTAGTGGATTACTATTCAAATACCAGATTAGAAGAGTTTGATAGATACGTTGAGTTTCTTGGTGCAAGTTATGGTGACTCAATCAAATCTGCGCGCCATGTTTTTGTAGATCTTGACGAATATATTTTTCCATCAAGCACCAATCGTAAACAAAATTTCTTGGATCATAGTTTGAGTTTACAAGAACTCAATCTTCGTTTCAATCGACTGCTGGCTGAATTTGCAGAGCATGATACTCAGTATCCTGAATACAAACAGCAGCGCTATCTTACCGTTAATCTGCATGAGATCAAAGCAAACTACGATGAAGATTTTTATCGTTGGTCTTACTACAATCATAAGTTTGCATCTTCTCAGGGACAGGATCAGGCGGCAATGCATGAGTGGCATAAATTAGAATCAAGGCTTGATACCGACAAGCTGGCTCGCTTTAAAGCTTTGCGTGAAACTAATCTTTCTTTCTACTTGCATGTCATTAATAATTTTCAGTTCTTCACCAAGATTAATTTTGTAGGTTTGCCTCATCAGGCTCGTAATGAAACTAAGTTTGGTTTGGATATTGCTGAGGAGCAATATATAACTAAATCGATTCGTGAGAATCAAGCCCAGGGTATTTGTAGTTTGCTTGATCATGGTTTAGGTGATCCCGTGCTCAATTTGTTGCGTGAACCGGTATCAAAGTTGAAACTCAAAACTCATATTCTTGCTAACTCTCGTAAGCTCAATAAATATTTATTGTTGGATATTAAATCCTTGCTAGCTCATCTTGGTATTGCTGAGACTAGTATTGAAGATTGTGATTTTGTATTTTTGATTAATGATTTGGATCTTTTGAGTGTGATCCCTGAAGTTAATACTGATAAACCAATTGCTACAGTGGATTTGAGTCAGGAATCAACCCCTAATTATTCATATATGCTCTTGCGTGATGATGGTTTTGAGCAGGTCGTTGGTTACGCTAAGAAGTGCAAGTATGAGACTGCAGTTGCTGCGATGTGCCGAGCACTTTGCTGTGCGGCTATGAGTTTTGTGCGAGAAGCTCAATTTGCAGAGCAGATTGCGATAAACTATATGGACGATTATTTCATTCCTCTGTCCAAAGCAGTTGGTAAGGATTTGAGTGATTTTCAAACTTCAATTGATTTGATGACTGAAAAATTAGAAAAGAAAGATGCTTAAAGACAGAATAGAAGAACTTGTAAAAGAAGCGCTTGCTAAAAATCTAGAGCAGGGTAGTTTGGGTGAGCTTGCTGCAGTACCAGATGTGGTGCCAGTTGAGTTGCCCAAAAATCCAGAGCATGGTGATAGAGCAATTAGCATCGCAATGAAATTAGCTAAGGAAGCGAAGATTGCACCAAGGGCGATTGCTGAGGCTATTGTCGATAAGCTTGATGGACAAGCCTTCTCTAAAGTAGATATTGCAGGTCCTGGATTTATTAATTTGGTTATCGATTGGTCTTTATTAGAGGATTTGGTAGCGCAGGTTCATAGCCAAGACCAGGACTTTGGCAAGGTGCCTGCTGCTGAACGTGCTGATCAGAGTTTTGAATCGGTGATTGTCGAGTATGTCTCTGCTAATCCAACTGGTGACTTGCACTTGGGACATGGACGTCAAGCTGTGCTTGGCAGCGCGCTAGTGAATCTATTACGCTCCGCTGGATATAAGGCAAGCTCTGAATTTTATATCAACGATGCTGGCGTGCAAATGAGTAAGCTAGCTAATTCAGCTCGTGAAGCTTTGATGGTGCATCGTGGCAAACTCAAGGCTGAGAAATATGATGATGAGAATAATTATCCGCTGGCTGCAATGCAAGAGATTGTAGAAGAGCTTGACGGCAAGGTGCCTGAGGATTATGATCCAGAGGTTTGTAAACTTGCTGCTAAAGAAATATATTTAGCCCAACAGAAAGAAATATTGTCAGAAGCCAAAGTTGAGTTTGAAACTTGGTACTCTGAATTAGAACACCTGCATAATGGTGATGAAACCAAGGTTGATAAAATCTGTCAGCAGCTGAAAGAAGCTGGCTATGCTTATGATAAGGATGGCGCACTGTGGTTCAAGGCTCAAGAATTTGGTGATGAACGTGACCGGGTTTTGCGTAAGGCTGATGGTTACTATACTTACTTAGCTGCTGACCTGGCTTATCATCAGGATAAATTTGCCAGAGCAGATCGTTTGATTAATCTTTGGGGTGCTGATCACCACGGACAGATCCCTGGTATCAAGGGTGCACTGCAGGCCTTGGGAAATGATGCAGCCAGTTTAGAGATAGTTTTGATGCAGATGGTTTCACTGACCAAGGCCGGGGTGGAAGTTAAGATGTCCAAACGCTCAGGTAATTTTGTTACTGTACGTGAGTTGATTGAAGAAGTTGGCGTTGACGCCTTTCGTTATTTCTTAGTCGAGAGTCAGGCTAATAATAGAATTGTGTTTGATCTGGAGCTCGCTGCTAAGCAAGACAAGGATAACCCTGTTTACTATGTACAGTACGCGCATGCTAGATCATGTGGAGTTCTGCGTAATTTAACTCAAGAGCAGCCTGATCAGGCTAGCCTGGCTGGCTCTCAAGTCGCTAAGGCTTTGCTCACCCAGGATGAGTATCAAACTTGGCTCAACGATTTCAAAACTAATTCTGGCTTGTTTGCTCAAGCCTTCGCTGATTTAAATAAAGAAGAACTAGCTTCAACTAAGGCTTTGATTTTGGCATTGGCTAATTTCCCTGAGGAAATCAAAGATGCAGCAGCGAGTTACTCTCCATACAAGATTGCAAATTACATCAAAGAACTAGCTGCCTTGTTTCATCAGTTCTATACTCACAATAGAGTGATCAATGACAATCAAGATTTGATGAAGGCTCGTGTATCACTAGTTGCTGCAACTCAAAAAGTTTTGCGTAATGCTTTAAATATTTTGGCTATTGATGCACCTGAACGTATGTAAGCCGACTGTCATCCTGAGGAGCGTAGCGACGTCAGGATCTCTCTGGTTCCACAATGAGGTCCTGACGTCGCTACGCTCCTCAGGATGACAGTCGGGTAAGCGCTCCTCAGGATGACAGTCGGGTAAGCGCTCCTCAGGATGACAGTCGGGTAAGCGCTCCTCAGGATGACAGTCGGGTAAGCGCTCCTCAGGATGACAGTCGGGTAAGCGCTCCTCAGGATGACAGTCGGGTAAGCGCTCCTCAGGATGACAGTCGGGTAAGCGCTCCTCAGGATGACAGTCGGGTAAGC